>JAICYA010000349.1 GCA_025934455.1 Rudaea sp. | reverse complement strand
TCCCGATCCGCTGTATTTCTGGTGGTGGCTGGGTGCCGCCTAACCACTCGTTCGAGGCGGACGGCTGCGCCGCCGCTCAACTCCAGCGTTAGGCTCGCAAGGAAGATTTGCGCATGCTCATGTTCAAGGCGATAAGCAAGCAAGAGACCCGGCGCATGCAGCTAGTCGGTATTCCGATGTTCATTACTGTGCTCTTTTGCTTCATCACCATGGGCACGCTGTGGAGCATCCTGTTTCTCTTCGTTGCGCTCATTCCTTACTCTTTTTTCTACACCAAGGCATACGCCGTTGTAGCTGCACGCAGTTCATCGCCGCCTGGCTGGCGGTTCTACACCGGCGTAGTTTTGGTACAACTTCTCTTCATCGCATTACTGGTGGCTCGCGCACGAGCCTAACCCATCGTCCAAGCGGACGGCTTCGCCGCCGCTTAACTCAAGCGTTGAGGCTGTAGAAAAACCCCTTTCCACGGACGGATAGACGGCCAACACGATGACCGTGGCATCTCGTCACTCAACGGCGTGGTTTCCCGGGGTCTCGCGTTGCGGGTTGCCCGGCTTGATTTGACGCCATGGGCACGCGTTTCAGGCGGCCGTGGGCACGCCTTGTACCGCTCAGGCTGCCTTGCGGTAGTTCGCCCACTTCTCGATGTTGTGGACCAGCGCAAACAACTTCCATTGGCCGTCCACCTTCGCCTGGCCGCGCAGGGTGAAGCGGTTGAGCCGCTTGTTGGCGCGCACGTTGCCGAAGACGGGTTCGACGGTGGCGAAGCGTCGCCCGTACTGTTCGCGTCCCCACGCGCTGTCGATGCGCTCGCGCATGCGCTGGCTGTGGGTGGGTTCGGCCTTGCGGGTGAGCACGGCAACTTGCCGCGAGCGCGTGGTCTGGGGTTTGCGCAAGCACTTCGTGCGCAGCGGGCAGCCTTGGCAGGCAGCCTCCGGTGCGCGGAACTTGATCGCGGCGTAGCCGCCGATGGTGCAGTCCTTGCCGTTGCGATGCAGGCGCTTTCCGGCCGGACAGGTCGCATGGGACTGGTCCGGCGCGATGATGAAATCCGCGCTGCCGAAGAGACGTGGCTTGGTCGGTTGGCGGGTCTTGTCGTGCAGCGGATCGGGCTTGGCCAGGTGCTTATCCTGCTCGGCGAAACGTTCGTCGCGCCGGCGCATGGCGTTGTCGGCGATCAGGGCGTCGATGCCCCTCTCGGCCAGCGCTTCCAGGTTGGCTTCGCTGTGATAGCCGGCATCGGCGGTGATCAGCGTGGCTGTCGTGCGCTGGCCGGCGCAGGCGTCGAGGACGGGTAGCAACAGCTCCTGTTCCGCGCTGGTGCCGTGGGCGGATGCCTCGACGATCACCTGATGCTTGTCATCGACCACGGCGACGCCGCAGTAGCCCTGGATCACGCCCTTGTCCGTGGCCAGCTTGGCCGATTCGTTGTCGGTGCGGTTGGACTTGCGAACCTTGCCGCGCGAACCGGGCCGGTCTTCCGGATGATCGGCCAGCCACTGGCGGATCTTGGTTGCCTCGCGGGTCAGTCGCTCGAGGCGAGCAGCGGCCTTGGCATCTCGTACGTCTTCGGCTGCGCCGGCGTCGTTGGCCTGGTGGCGTTCCAGCATGGTGGTCGCCGCACGCTCCATCTTCTGCGCCTGCGCGAGGAACTCGGCGCGGGTGCCGGAGCGATGTTTGGAGGCGTTCGAGGGCAACTTGACGCCATCGATGGCGAACATCTCGCGACCGATCAGGCCCTCGCCATCGAGCAGGGTCAGCACTTGGGCAAATATCGTGGCTATGGCTTCGCGCGAACGACTGACGAAGTCCGCGAGGGTGGTGAAGTGCGGCTTGGCATCGCCGGTCAGGGCAATGAACAACACGTTGTCGCGGCACGCCCGCTCGATCGAACGCGAACTCACCATGCCTTGCGAGTACGCCAGCAGCACGGCCTTGAGCAGCATCGCCGGTGCATGGGCCGGCGCGCCGGCCTCATCATTGCGGTAGCGCGCATCGAATGCCGTCAGATCCAGCTGATCGACCAGATGGTGCACGGCATGGGCAAACGATCCCGGCACCAGCTGCGCTTGCAGGTCCACCGGCAACAGCCGCGGACTCATGTCGATGTGTCGGTAGCGTGCCATGCCGGTTCCACTTGTTCGCGTGGGGCTATTGAAGCAAGATCGGCAGAGGTTTTTCTACAGCCTCGTTAGGCCTCACATGAAGTTTCAGATTCCCCCGATGGCCCCGTGGAAAGATGTGCTAGTCCATCTGGCGATCTGGGCGACCCTGTTGTCAGTACCGTCAATCTTTTATTCCTTCTTTCCAAAGCCTGAGTTCGGCACTGCGCTACGTAGCCGGTATCCTCATGAAATTGCGCTCGTCATGGGCGGCAGAGATTCTTTCAGCGGCAACACAACATATGCTCGGCGAACTTATTTGCTTCTTCCGTCTGCCCTACAAGTCCCAAAACTCGTACAAATTACGCAAGAGAACTCCGCCCCTCCAAAAGTGGTCGTGCAAGGAAATTTATTCTTGGTATTGCTACTAATTTTCATCGGGCTCAGCTGCGACTATTTCCGCAAGCGGTGGCGCGCTCAGCGAAGTGATGCCTAACCACTCGTTCGAGGCGGACGGCTTCGCCGCCGCTTAATTCAAGCGTTGAGGTTGTAGAAAAAGTCGGTTTGCCAAGTTGATCGCGGCGGCGCCGAAAATCGCCCTCACAGGAGGCGCTAGAATCGACGCGCAG
>JAICYA010000266.1 GCA_025934455.1 Rudaea sp. | reverse complement strand
CACGGCCATCGCGACCGCCGCCGTACAGAAAGCAATTTCATCCACCCTGCTCAGCGGCGCATGGAAGCCGGCCGCACGGGCGGTGGCCCACAGGCTAAGCCCCATCAGCACCCATCCGGCGGCGATCTCGAACCAGCACCAGACAAGCGAGCTGTAACGCAAATGCGACAGCCGTTCGGCCATCGCCGGGTCGAGCTTGCCGGCGCCGGTGAATTTCACCAGGCGACGGAAGACCGCTGGCGAGGTCGGCGCCGAGACGACCGCCCACAGCGCCACGGCGAAGCCGATCAGCCAGCGATGCTCCGTAAATCGCGCCGCGAAAATGATGACGGCCATCGCCGCGCCCACGCCCATGGTCGTGAGCGTTTCGAAGAACACCGCCACCGTGGCCGCGGTGGCCGTCGTGCCGGCGCGCCGCAGCAGTCCCGCCCGGATGACAATCACCATCGCTTTACCCGGCGCATACTTGCCGACGTGGCCGATATAGTAAGCACGGAGTGTTTCCAACGGCCGGGCAGGTTGCCCCAGCCATCGCAACGTGCGCCACCAAAACCAGCCGGGACCAAGCTGCCCGAGCAGATAAAAGCAGGCCGCCGCGGCAATCCAGCCAGGCCGCAGTTGGCTGAAGGTCCAATGCTCGTCTTGCAGTCGCTGCCAGGCGCCCCGCAGCGTGCTATGAATACCCCACGCCACCAGCACCAGCAGCGCGATCTTAAAGGCCCGCATGGCCCAGCGGCGCAGATTAGGGTCTTGTAGATTCAAGGTCAAACGGAATTCGACACCGACTGGCACCACGTTTATCGTAGCTTGGCTTAGGAATACCGCAACCAGAAACCGCTGGTTCGGATTATTCACCGGCCTGGATATTGGCGCGCATACGGCGCGAATACGAACCCGAAGCGCAAGATTTGATAGTGTCGGCCGGTAATGATTCCGGGCTAGTGCTGGGGATTAGTGCAGGCGCGCCTGGAGACTACAGCCTTGCTGACGAATAGCTGAATTTGACGATTTTTCGTCAACTGCTAGCATGCGCATGGGGGCTCATTCATGCGCTATGAGGTGATTCATGATGGCCAAGTCGATATTGTTTGCCGTGTCGTTCGTCGTAGTTGGTTCGCTAGGGTGGCTTGTGGGACACGCCGCCGAAGATGAGAAAGAGGCTGAAGGCGATCGTGCGGCCAAGAAGCTGGCCGCCGAACAGATCGCCCTGGCCGAACGGGCCATTTCGCTGGGCATGGAAGGCTTCCGCGCCAGCCGCATCCGGCTGTCCGACGCGCAGGTTGAACGCTGGTCGCTGCGGCGGATCGACGCCCTGAAAGCCGCTAATGCCGGCGACAAAGATATCCAAAACGCGCGTGAAGCCCACCGCGACCTGATGAAGACGCTGGAAAAACTAGCCGAATCGCTCTTTAAGTCAGCCCAGGCGGCGGAAATTGACTACCTCGACGCCCAATACGCCCGGCTCGAAGCTGACCGCCAACTCGGCAAGTACGACGTCGCCGACGACGACCGCGACAGCGAACGGGAGAAAAAAGATACCAAGCAGGACAAACGACCGGATAAGAAACGACGAGAATAGGACGAGACAAGGAGTCAGGGAGTCAGGAGTCAGGAGTCAGGAGTCAGGAGACAGGAGTCAGGAGTCAGGAGTCAGGAGTCAGGAGTCAGGAGACAGGAGTCAGGAGACAGGAGACAGGAGACAGGAGACAGGAGTCAGGAGATCGTCGGCACCATCCATTGCCGACGGAGATAGGGTAGAATCGGCTGTTTCCGCTGCCGCCCCTACGCTCCCATTTTTTGACTCCTATCTCCTGACTCCTATCTCCTATCTCCTGTCCTCCTACTGCTCGCTCGCCGTCGCGCTTATCTCCTGCTCTATCATAATCAACTGATCCGCCGCCACATCCCGCACCTCCTGTCGCGTGCCATCGGGCCAACGAACGACGAGGCGATCGACCTGCCCGGCATCGCCCAAGCCGAGCGTGATGGGCAGCTCGACCTGCGAGAGATAGCTGCGCGTGGGCATCACCTGCCGTGTGAGCAATTCGCCGCCGACCTGCGCCTCAATCCACGCGCCGATGGCATCGCGGTTAGACTGCCTGCCGCGCAACTGCACGCGCAGCCAATGATGCTCAAGGGCTTGATCGTTGCGCAACAACCGCGGCGGGCCGCCGATGGCGGTGATCAACACGTCCAGATCGCCGTCGCCGTCGATATCGGCATAGGTCGCACCGCGGCCCACCAACGGCCGTGAAAAATCGTCGCCGCAGTTGGTCCGGGGCACCAGCAGAAACTCGGAATCGGCCTGGTTGCCGCCATTGAAGAAAAGCTGCGGCGGCTGCTCATAACGCTGGCTCTCGTGGACCTTCTCGATGTCTTCTTCCAGGTGCCCGTTGGCGGTAAACACGTCGAGCCGCCGGTCGAGATCGTAATCGAAAAAAAACAGGCCGAACTTCAAGTTCAGGCGTGAGGGCGAGCCCAGTCCGCTGGCCGCCGCCTCATCGACAAACAGCGGCAGCTCGTGGGGTGCCGTACTGTTGGAGGTCGTGCTCCCTCTCCCTCCGGGAGAGGGCTGGGGTGAGGGCTTAACGTTGCCCTGCGTCACATAGAGGGCCGTCGGCTCGTTGGAGAAATTGCCGATGGCAATGCCCAGCCGGCCGTCGTTGCGGAAATAGGCGCAGTCGATGCCCATGGCGCCGCGAGTATGTCCTTGGGGGTCGAACGCCACGCCCGCCAGAGCGCCCTGTTCACGAAACGTGCCGTCGCGCTGATTGTGGAAGACAAAGTTTTGCACCGTATCGTTGGCCACGACCAGATCCATCCAGCCATCGTCGTCGAGGTCGATCGGGCAAACGCCCAGCGATTTTGCCAGCGGCGCGGCGTGATGCGGATGGCGCACTTGCACGCCCGAATCGGCCGAAACATCGGTAAACCGCCCTTGGCCGTCGTTGCGATAGAGGTAAGGAAAAGCGCCCTCAAACACGTCGGGGCGGCAATACGCCCGGCCTTCGACCCCGAGCGTGCAGTGCAAGTCCAGGTCGATCTCCTTTGTCCAGCGCAGATAGTTGGCCACAAACAGATCGAGATCGCCGTCATTATCGAAGTCGAACCAACCGCAGCTCGTGCTCCACGAGTTGGCCCCGCCGGCCAAGTCGGCCTGTTTGGTCACGTCGTGAAACGTGCCTTTATCGTTGTGAAACAGCCGGTCCGGTCCGACGGCCGAAATAAATACGTCGGTCCAGCCGTCATTGTCGTAATCTCCGACCGCCACTCCCATGCCGTACAGATTGACGTTCAATCCGCACTCAGCCGTCACATCATCGAAACGCCCGTGGCCGTCGTTGCGATAAAGGGCAGAAGTGGGCGTCTCCGCGCCGGCCGGCTCATGGCCGGGCCAGTAGCTGGAATTGATCAGCAGCAGATCTTGATCGTGGTCGTTGTCGTAATCGAAGAAGGCACAACCGCCGCCCATGGTTTCGGGCAAGAGCTTGTCGCCATAGGCCCCATTGACATGGACGAAAGTAATGCCCGACTCTTGCGTGACATCGGTGAAATGGACTCGCGGCACATCCGCTTCGGCGGCCTGTGGCAGTTGTGCCACGGCGATGTCCT
>JAICYA010000129.1 GCA_025934455.1 Rudaea sp. | reverse complement strand
GGCTTCTCGCGCCTGCTGGTGAACGAGAAAGACAAGGCCAAGCGCGCGGCGGCGATGAAGGAACGCGGCAAGGAATTCTATGGCGTCGATCAGGACGCCCAGGCCTTCGCCCAGTTCATCACCAAGTTCCTGACCGAGTACGGACGCTGGAATTCGCCCAAGTACCTGTTCGGCGAAAGCTACGGCACCACGCGTTCGGCGGTGCTCGCGAACGTGCTGGAAACCGAACAAAGCGTCGACCTCAACGGCGTCATGCTGCTGTCGCAGATTCTTTCGTTCGCGAACGACATTGACGCGGCGCAATACGATCCCGGCGTCGACCAGCCGTACGCGCTGGCGCTGCCGACCTACGCGGCGACGGCGTGGTACCACCACAAGCTTCCGAACCAGCCGGCCCAGCTCGAACCGTTCCTGCATGAAGTCGAACAGTTCGCGATGACCGACTACACCGTCGCGCTCGCGGCCGGCTCCACGCTCGATCCCGAACGGCGCAAGGCGATCATCGCGAAATTGCACGACTACACCGGCCTGCCGGAGTCCTACATCGACAAGGCGGACCTGCGCGTGTTCGGCGGCGAATTCGAGAAGACCCTGCAGGATTCGTCGGACACGACCACCGGCCGCCTCGACTCGCGTTTCTCCGGCCCGGCCATGGACCCGCTCGAGCAGCAGTCGGCCTACGATCCGCAATCCGCGGCAATCAGTTCGGCCTATGTGTCGATGTTCAACGACTATGCGCGGCGCACGCTCAAGTTCGGCGACGGCATGACCTTCCACGAATTCGGCGACGTACATCCGTGGGATTGGAAGCATCGTACGCCGGGCCTGCCGCCCGGATTCTTCCCGTCATCGACGAACGTGATGTCGGATCTTGCCGTGGCGATGAAGTACAACCCGCAACTGCACGTTCTGCTCGCCGGCGGTTACTACGACCTGGCCACGCCGTATTTCGCCGCCGAATTCGAGATGCGCCACCTGCCGATTCCGCAGAAGCTGCAGGCGAACATCGAATACGCGTTCTTCCCCTCCGGGCACATGGTCTACGCACACGAGGAGTCGTTGAAGAAGCTGCACGACGTGGCGGCGGCATTCATTGGCCGCACGGACAACCTGAGTCACTGAGAAAAACCTGCTAGCTCGACAGCTCGCTACGGTTCTTCGGGGGCTCGAATAGGTCAGGCGGTTGCGGTGATTCCCGGCAACCGCTTGTGCAGTTCGGATTCGGGGAAACCGAGTGCGATGGTGATCTGCTGCAGGAAGCGCGTTTCGCCGGGGCGGATGCGTGCGTCGGCGATCGCCAGGCGCAGCAGGCCGGTGTAGAGCTTGTCGACTTCGCTCGAACCCGGCTTGAACTGCGCGAGCAGGCGGCGCACGTCCGCCTTGAAATCGTAATCGCGGCGGCAGCCGGTGGCGAATGCTTCGGTGGCGACCTGGCGTGCTCGCGCGGTGAGCTTGAGTTCGTCCATCCAGGTATTCGTGAACGCGGCTTCTTCCGCCGAGACCACGCCGTCGGCGCGTGCCATCGCGCCGAGCAGTCCGAACGAAACCTGGATCAGCAGTTCCTGATGCGGATCGAGCTTGCCGCTGAACAATTCGCCGAAAGCGTTCTTGACGTCGCGAAACAGACTGCCGTTTGCCGCGGCGGTGTCGCTGGACATGACCGCACCCTCCCCGTGGATGCGGTGATGTTGCGCCAGAATCGAAAAAATGAAAAGCCCTGCGGGACCATCAATTCTGCGATTTCACCCAGCGCTCGTACTGCGCAAGCGTAATGCTGTTGGCGTGGTGCGCGATATAGTCGAAGTCATTCAACAGCGGCGGGTAGGCCTGCGCTTCTTCGCGCGTGATCCGTCCCTTGTGCTGTGTGTCGAGCGTGGCGAAGGCGGGCGGCGGGCCGTAGTGATCCGGCGCCGGCTGGCCGGAGGTCAGCGTGACGCGGGTGCCGTCGGCCTGGGTGAATTGCACGGTTTGGTCCTGCGCGTAGGCGCCGGCGCTGGCGAGCAGGGACGATGCGGCAAGCAAGACGAACATGCGGTTCATGGCAATCTCCTGAATCAATCGCCTGTTTGACAGGCACGATACACTTCGTCGTCTGGATCGAAGCGTACGCATGAACAGACCGGAAAGCGGCGGCGAAGTTCGGATATCCGCGCAACAGGCGCGCAACCTGCACCTGGCCGTTCAGGGCCTGCTCACGCCGCCGCGCGCCCGCGCCACGCGCGCACGCGTACTTGCCGCGATGGACCGCATGCGCCTGCTGCAGATCGACACCATCAATGTCGTCGCGCGCAGCCCGTACTTGGTGCTGTTCGCGCGGCTCGGCGATTACAAGTCGCGCTGGCTGGACGATCTGCTCGCACGCGGCAGGATCTTCGAATGCTGGGCACACGAGGCCTGCTTCGCGCCGATGTCCGACTTCGCGCTGCACCGGCATCCGTCGCCGCTCCGCGCCGGGCATTGGGCGCACAAGCATGCCGTGGCTGCTCGGCGCGAGCATCGCGACGAGATTGCCGAACTGGTCGAACATATCCGCGCGAACGGCGCGGTGAAATCCGCGGACTTCGAGCGTGCGGGCAAGGGCGGCGGCTGGTGGAACCGTTCGCAGGAAAAACGCTGGCTGGAAACCGCGTTCGCGCAGGGCGATTTGATGATCGCGCGACGCGAGAGTTTCCAGCGTGTCTACGATGTCACCGAACGCGTGCTCGCCAAGGCGACATTGAGCATGGATGCACCGCGCCTGGGCGAGGTGGAGTTGCGCCGAGAATTCGTGATGGGAGCAGTGCGCGCACTCGGCATCGCGCAGGCGCGCTGGGTCGCCGATTACTTCCGCACCGGCCGAAAGTACAGGGACGTGGATTTGCAGCCATTCGTCGACGCCGGTGAATTGATCCGCGTCGAAGTGCGCGGCTGGGACGCGCCGGGCTACGTGCATCGCGAGCACCTGCCGCTGCTGCGCCGTGCGCAACGTTCGGCCCTGCGCGCCACGCATACGGCGTTGCTGTCGCCGTTCGATCCGGTGGTCTGGGATCGCGAACGTGCGAGCGGGATGTTCGGATTCGACTACAGGATCGAATGCTACCTGCCGGCGCACAAGCGCAGGCACGGCTACTTCGTGCTGCCGATACTGCATTGCGGAAAATTGGTCGGCCGTCTCGACGCCAAGGCGCATCGCAGCGATGGCAGGTTCGAGATCAGGTCCATCCATCTGGAACCGGATATCGTGCCGGACGCGGTGCTCATCGCCGATGTGGCGGAAGCAATCCGCGCCTGCGCGCGCTGGCATGCGACGCCGCGCGTGGTGCTGCGCAAGAGCGATCCGCCGACGTTTGGGAAAAAATTGCGCGTGGCGCTAGATGGCGCTGACGCATCTGGTACTAACGACTAGCTTGGCCGAACTCAAGCAAAGGTGGTGGAGCGGAGGAGGATCGAACTCCCGACCTTCGCATTGCGAACGCGACGCTCTCCCAGCTGAGCTACCGCCCCAACATTGCGAGAGTCCGGCAAGCTGCCGGAACAATTCGGTCCCGGCGGGGCGCGCATCATACATTGCCAGGCGCGCTGGATTCAAGGAATCCACGCAGCGCGGCGTAGTCGTTGGCCAGCGGTTCGGCGTGGCCGGGTCGACCCAGCAGTGCCGCGAGCGCCGGCGGCACGGCGACGGGGCGCCCGATCAGCGGTTCGACGATGCCGTCGAACTTGGCCGGGTGCGCGGTCGCGGTCGCGGCCCAGTCGCCGTCGACGCCTTCCTGGCGCAGCGCTTCGAGCATACGGATCGCGGTGGCGGTGTGCGGACAGAACACCTCGGCGTGGCGCGCGTGGCGGTTGCGGATCGTCGCCGCGATCGCTTCGTCGCCAATTGCATCGACGCAGAATTCGCGGCGCAACTTTTCATCGTCGGGATACAGCCAGCGCAGGCGCTCGAAGTTGCTCGGCGCGCCGACATCCATGGCGTTCGCGAGCGTGGCGACGCTCGCGCGCGCGGCATACTCCGCGCCGGCGAAGAAATCGTGCAGGGCGAGATTCGCGTTTGTTGCCAGCGCGATACGGCCGATCGGCAGGCCACAGGCGCGCGCGAGCATGCAAGCAAAAGCGTTGCCGAGATTGCCGGTCGGAACGACGAAGTTCAGCAGCGTGCCATGCGCCTGCCGGTGCGCGAGCGCAGCATGCGCGAAGTAGGCCATCTGCGGCAGCAGGCGGCCGAGACTGATGCTGTTGGCGGACGACATCGGTACTCGCGTGCGCAATTGCGCATCCGCGAGAGCCTGTTTGACCAGACGCTGGCAGTCGTCGAAGGAACCGGCGACGCGCAGTGCTGTCACGTTGCCGCCGAAGCAGCCGAGCTGGTGCGCCTGGCGCGGCGAAACGCGGCCATCCGGATACAGGATGACGACACGGAATCCCGGGATATTCGCAAAGGCCGCGCCGACCGCCGCACCGGTATCGCCGGAAGTCGCCACGAGGATTGTCAGCGGCACATCGTCCCTACGCGGCAGCCGGCGCATGCAAGCGGCGAGGAAGCGCGCGCCGAAATCCTTGAATGCCGCGGTCGGGCCATGGAAAAGTTCGAGGATGAAATCGCGCGGCGTCGCCAGAGCCTTCAATGGCGCAGCGAAGGTGAAAGTTTCGGCGCAGATCGCGTCGAGTTCCGGTGCAAGCGCATCGCCGGCGAAGAACGGCGCGAGCAGCCGCGACGCAACCTTTGCTAACGCATTGCATCCGGAAAAATCATCGGGTGAAAGTTGCGGCAGCGTCGTGGGAACGTAGAGACCGCCATCGGGCGCGAGTCCGGCCGCGATGGCGGCGCTCAGGGTCGTGACAGGGGAATCGTCGCGCGTGCTGACGAATTTCACGGCACGATGCCCGCCGCCGGACCGTTCACCGGCGAGACGAAAACATCGCTGTCGAGTCCGGCGTCGGCGAACGCCGCTTGCATCGCCGGTGCGGCGGCTTCGGCCTGGGTGCGCGACTCGAACCAGGCGAACACGCTGGGTCCGCCGCCGGAAATGCTGGCGCCGAGCGCGGCGTGATCCAGCGCGGCCTGCTTGACGCGTGCGAATCCCGCGATCAGGGGCGCCCGGCGCGGTTCGATCAGCACATCGTTGAGGCCCGCGCGCACGAGGCCGGCATCGCCGCGCTGGCAGCCGGCGAGGAATAGCGCCAGGTTGGCGCTTTGCGCGACGAATTCGTGCAGCGCGTAGTTACCCTTGAGTGCCGCGCGTGCGCGCCGGGTTTCCAGCGCGACGTGCGGATGCGCGATCACGCAATGCCAGTTCGCGGGAACCGCGATCGGCACCAGCCGATCCGCCGTCGCCAGCGCCATGCCACCGAGCCGCATCGGCCCGACGTTGTCGCCGTGGGCGCTGCCGCTGGCGACGGCTTCACCAACGAGGGCGAATGGATACAGCGCCGCGGCGGGCAAGGGCGAATCGAGCAAGGCGTTCGCGGCGACGAGGGCGGCGACGCAGGACGCCGCCGAGCCGCCCATGCCGGAGCCGAACGCGATGCCCTTGTCGAGTTCGATCTCGAAGCCGAACGGCAGGCGCAAGGCCTCGCGCAGTGCGCGCAAGGCCGCGCCTGCCGTGTTGCTCGCGGCTGCGTGCGGCAGTTCGACATCGCTGCCGCGGATCGCGGCGATGCGCACTTGCGGCGCGTCGATGCGATGCACCGTGGCCCGGTCGCCGGGCCCGGTGATGGTGTGGCCGAGGATGTCGAAACCGACGCCGATGTTGCCGACCGAGGCGGGTGCGAAGGCGGTCACCTGATTCGAAGCAACATGGCTCATACCCGCGCACCCAACGCCTGCGCGACGCGCAGCAGGTCGGCGAAAACACTGGCGGCGGCGACCTCGGGTCCCGCACCCGGGCCGCGCACGACGAGGGGATTCACGCAATAACGCTTCGTGGAAAATTGCACGATGTTGTCGGTCAGGCGGATGTTGGCGAAAGCGTGCGTGCGTTCCATCTCGACGAGGCCCATCAAGCGCCGGATCCGATGCGGGTCATCAGCGCATCGTGCAGCAGCGGTTTGCGCCAACCTTCCAACGCGGCCGGCCAGGTGCGTTCGGCGATCAGTGCTTCCAGGTGCCGGCGCGGGCAGAGCAGGCCGTCGGGCAGGTTCAGGGATTGCGCGATGCCGGCCACGGTTTCGCGAAGCGCGCTCAGCAGGCGCCGGTCCGCAGACGTCGCAGGCGGCCGGAATCGCGCGCTGCAGATCGCAGTAATGACAGCGCATCAGACCTTCGTTGCGATGCAGCGTCAGCGACACCGAGCAACGCGAACATTCAGGCACGAATCCGCACCCGCGGCAGAGCAAAAAGCCCGCGCTGCCGCG
>JAICYA010000194.1 GCA_025934455.1 Rudaea sp. | reverse complement strand
GATGCCGGTGAAGCGGAACTGCTCGTCCTGCAAGGTCGTCGTGGTCGGCGCCGCGCCGCGGTCTTGCGAACGCGAGGCTTGATCCTGATAGCCAACCCAGACCTTGGCGACGAGTTCGGTGTTCTCGTCGAGGTGGCGGTCGTGGCTCAGGCTCAGCACGTAGCGCTGCGTCCACAGCCGGTCGTAGGGCGTCGTCGACTGATCGGAATTTGCCTGGTACTGCGGATAGGTGAGCAATCCCGCGTTGCCGGTATCGAGGTCGTAGGCGTGGAAATCCAGCGCCGTGTACGAGGTTTCATCCGGACGATAGCCGATATGCAGGTCCGCGCCGCGCAGCTTGTTGTCGCCGTTGTCGCGCTGGCCGTCCGTCGTGCGGTAATGCACGTCGGCGAGGTAATCCCAATCGCCCTGGGTGCCCGAAATCTTGTTGAACGAGGCGAACAGGCCGTCGTTGCCGATGACATTTTCGGTGTAGCCGGCGAGCGGCTCGGTCGACGGCTTGGCGCTGACCAGATTGATCGCCGGCGGCGGCTCCGGTCCGTACAGCAGCGACGATCCGCCGCGGATCATCTGCACTTGCGCGATGGTCTGCGGCAGCGGAAACACGTACAGCGTCGGGAAACCGATCCAGTCGCCTTCCAGCGGAATGCCGTCCTGGAACACGCCCACGTATTCGGATTCCTGCGGATTGCCGATACCGCGATACGACAGATTCACCTGTCCCGGAATCTGCTGCTCGGCGACGTACAGGCCCGGCGTCTGCGCAAAGACTTCGCGCGGATTGTTGCCGATGATGGTGGGCAGGTTATCGAGCTTGGTGATGGAGGTTTTCTTGGTGACCGTGATCTTGGGTCCGTCGACTTCCTTCATGATGTGGTCGAGCTTGGGCTTGGCGTCGTCGGGCATGACGTAGCCCTTGACCTCGACTTTCTTCAGTTCCTGTGTCGAAGAGGATTGATCGTCGCCGGTGGCGGCGAATACGCAGGTGGTTGTCAGCGCGGCGCAGATTGCCAGCGCCAGAGCCAATCGGCGGCGAGTGGAATGGTTCACGCGGTTCCCCAAGGATTCGGATGCAGCGAGCCATTGTCTGCGTTTACGCGTGCCAGCGCGTAGTGCCTGGGGGACTAGGTCTCAGGTCGCATTGGCAGTGCCCGCGGCCGGATGCACCTCGACGCGGTTGCGGCCGGCGCGCTTGGCCGCATACATGGCATCGTCGGCGGAAGCGAGCAGGGTGGGCAGGTTGTAGCCGCAGTCCTGCGTGCCGGCGACGCCGAAACTGGCCGTCACCAGCACGTCGGCGGAGGCATCGCCCTCGCGCCGCGAGGCGGCGATGGATTCGCGCATGGCATCGGCGCGCTGGCGCGCGACCGCGGCCGGGCAGTCCGGCAGCAGGATGGCGAACTCCTCGCCACCCAGGCGCCCGAACACGTCGATCGAACGCAGCAGCACCTGGCAAGCCGCGACCGCGCGCTTGAGCGCATCGTCGCCGGCCGCGTGGCCGTGCATGTCGTTGACCGACTTGAAATGGTCAAGGTCCATGACCAGCACGCAGGCTGCGCGGTTGTTGCGTGCGCAGTAGCGCAGCACTTCCTGTGCGGAATCGAAGAAGTGCTGGCGGTTGAAGATGCCAGTCAGGCCGTCGCGGCGGGCGAGTTTCTGGAACTTGATCTGCGAGCGCTTGGTGCGGTACGCCCAGCCGCCGACGATGAGCAGGCCGCTGAGCAGCAGTAGGATGTACAGCAAACGCGCGCGTGCCTTCTGCGTGGCGACCGTCTGCTGCAGGGCCAGCACCTTGTTCGCATCGTTTGCAGCAGCGAGCTGGCGCTGGTTGTCGAGCACGCGCTGGTGCACCATCTGGTATGCGAGAGTGCGCGCGCTGACGTCGTTCAAGTAACCCTTATCCGCGGCAGTGTATTTCTCATGCCAGCCCAATGCGGCCGCATCATCGCCCTGGTGTTTGGCGACCTGGTAGAGCACGTCGTAGGAATCGGCCACCGACTTGGCGAAAGGTTGCTGGTTGGCGTTGGCGATGGCGCTCAGCGCGGACTCGCTCGCGTGGGCCAGGTCGCCGGTGCGCAGATAGGCTTGCGCGAGGCTTGCGCGAAAATCCGCAGTGAGTGCAGCCGAATGCGACGCGAGTACTTCCGCATCGTGGGCTTGCAAGACCTTTAAAGCATCGACTGCGCGGTTTTCATCCAGCAGCGCGCGAGCCTGATCGAGGACAATGGAGTCCTTGTCGTTGACGGCGCCGACGCGCTGGCAAGCATCGATGGCAGGTTGTATCCGCGCATCGTCGGCGCGCAGTTTGCCGGACTTGTACAGGATGTCCATGCGATCGCTGGCGACGCGGCATTGCGCCGATTCGCTTTGATCGAAAGCGGCGGCCTGATCCAGATAGCCCAGTGCCAGGTCGTATTCGCCCGCGCCGCCGTAGAGATAGTCCGCGGTGACCAGCACGTAATAGTGCGTCTTGTGATCGGTAACCTGCGGCAGCGATTCGAGCAGTTCGCTGATCGCGGTGTAGGCTTCCTCGAAATGCGAGGCGTTGACCTGGTCGAAAATCAGACTGATGCGCGCGCGCGCGCGCAGCGTGGGGTCTTGCACGTGCGCGAGCAGATCGCGAAACGCCGTCAGTGCCTGCGGATATTCGCCGAGGTAACCCAACTGCCAGGCATGCAGATAGCCGAGCCAATCGCGCTGCGGAGTGGTCAATTGGCCGGATTGCGCATCCAGTTGCTTGAGCAGACTCCGGAATGCATCGTTGTCATCGAGCTTGATCTCGTCCGCGCGTTGCAGCAGTTGTTCGGCGTTGTGCTGTTCGGTGCTGTTCTGTGCGGAAGCGCCGCGCGCGCCACACAGCGCCAGCACGGCCGCAAGAACGCGCCCAGCCAACCGGGCTGGGCGCGATGGACGAAATACGCGCATGGATGATCCGCCATCCAAAGCCGGCAAATTATTTCTTGCGCTTGGCCGGTGCTTTCTTGGCGGGTTTCTTGGCCGGAGCTTTCTTGGCCGGTTTCTTCTTGGCCGGGGCCTTTTTCTTCGGGGGGGCGATAGCGGTGTTTTTGAGGTACATCGTGTCGCGCGCGCCGGTCAGATCGTCCAGTACCGAGCGCCGCGCTTGCATCAGTGCATTCCGCTGCTCCGGCGCGACTTCTTCATCGCGCATCGCCTGCAGTAAGACTTCGCGGCTGGCATGCCGCATGGCGGCGTTTGCGCCGGTTTGTTCCAGAAACCCAATGATGTTCGACATGGTGGCTCCCCTTGCTGGTTGGTATGGATGATCGCGCCGTTCCGGCCGCCGTGGAATCCTGACACATCGGTGGACGTCTGTGCCAGTGGGCAGCTCGATCGCTTTGCCAAAAACCAGGCTGTCGCACAACCGAACCATCGCCACGTTGGCGCGCCGATACTGCACCCAAACCGCCTCGATGGGCAATCTGAAAAATGCGTCGCCGATGAGCGCCCGCAGCGCCTCGCGCGCATAGCCGCGCCCGCGCGCGGCGGGCAACAGCATAAGCCCCGCCTCGACGCCGCGTTCGTCCCATGCCGCCGGGCGCACCGAACACATGCCGAGGCCGCGGCGGGACTGGCGCTCGATGATGGTGTAGAACCGCAGCCCGCCGGGCTTGCGCGTGGTGGCCAACGTGGCCTGCAGGCTGGCGGCAGCGAGGGTGCGCGACATCGGCTTGCCGATGTGGCGCATCGTTTTTGCATCGCCGTACAGCGCTCGGAACAGGGCGAGGTCACGCGCCGTCATTGCGCGCAGGCGCAGACGCGGCGTAAGGATCACGCTTTCGCTCGATCGAGCCGGGCCAGACGTCGAAGCGTTTTTACGTCCGGATCGAGCTTGCGTGCGGGCGGAATCACGAGCGTATCCGCCGCGTCGATGTTCGCGTCGGCGAGTTTGCCCAGAGCGATGCGCTGGATGCGTGGCGCGTGGATCGGCAGCGTTGCGGCCCGGTAGAGAATGACCTTGTGCGAGAGCGGGTAATCCTTGGCCAGCCGTTCGAGCAGGACCTGGCGGTAAGGATTGCTGCCCGGGGAACCCCCGTGGCCCTTGTCGCCGACCGCGCCGACCTGCCACAGCACCAGGTAGGCGCTCGTGTCGAGGCGGCGCTTGTAGTAGAGCAACTGGCTGGCCTCGTAGTGCTGGCAGCCAAACGCGCCGGGATCGATGCCGAGATCCGCGTACAGGCAATCCTCGGCCGAAATGCCCGGTTCCATGTGCGCGAAGTAGCCTTCCTTGCGCGCGATGCGGATGGACTCGTGCGGCGCCCAGGCGAACACGCCCGGGTGGCCGTAGAACGCGACGCAGACGTTCTTGCCCGCACGCACCTCTTTGAGGATCGCGTTCACCATCTCGCGGTAGGTTTTCGTGCGCGGTTTGTTCTGCGCGTAGAACGGCTGCAGGCTGCGCACGTCGGCATTCAGGGATTCGATCCATTTCTCGACGATGCCATCCGACACGGCGAGAAACACCACGTCGGCCTGCTCGATATGGCTGCGCGCCAGCGGCGTCATATGCGAGCCTAAGGTGATGCCGATGCCGACGCAGGCGAGGGAGCCGGGGCGGGGTTCGCGGGTGACCTTGCGCTTCACGTCGCACTCCTGAAGGTCAATAAGCCGCGCCGCCGAGTTCGCG
>JAICYA010000160.1 GCA_025934455.1 Rudaea sp. | reverse complement strand
GGCACCGTGCCGATGGGAACCGGCGAATTGCGCAGGATCCATTCGCGCGTCTCGTGGATGTGCTTGCCGGTGGACAGGTCCATCACCGTGTCGGCACCCCAGCGGATCGCCCACACCATCTTCTCGACTTCCTCGGCGATCGAACTCGTCACGGCCGAGTTGCCGATATTCGCGTTGATCTTCACCAGGAAGTTGCGGCCGATGATCATCGGCTCGGATTCGGGATGATTGATGTTGTTCGGGATGATCGCGCGGCCGCGCGCGACCACGTCCCGCACGAATTAGGGCGTGTTAAGTTTCGGTATCGCCGCGCCGAACGACTGGCCCGGATGCTGTTTCAACAGATGCGCCTCGCGGATCGCTTCGATCTTCTGGTTCTCGCGGATCGCGATGAACTCCATTTCCGGCGTGACGATGCCGGCCCGCGCATAGTGCATCTGCGACACGTTCTTGCCGGACTTCGCGACACGCGGCTTCGGGATCGCCGGGAAGCGCACGTCGTCGAGCTCGCTCGCGCTGGCGTGGCGACGCGTGAACGGCGAGGTGAAATCCGCCAACCGCTTGGTATCGCCGCGCTCGTCGATCCAGCGCGCGCGCAGCGCCGGCAGGCCGGCGGCCAAATCGACACGATAGTCGGGATCCGTGTACGGGCCGGAAGTATCGTAGGTCGTGAACGGCGCGTTCTTCTCGGTGCCGAACATCGACGGCGTATCAGCCAGTTGAATCTCGCGCATCGGTACGCGCAGATCGGCGCGCGATCCGGCGACGTGGATCTTGCGCGAGCCGGGAATCGGGCGCGTCACGGACTCGGAAAGCTCGGCGGTCTGCTGGATCAGGCTGGGCAATGCGTTCATCGGTTCGTCCTGCATGGATCGCGCGTTGGCGCGGTGGACGAAGCGAGGCCACGAAGACTTCCTACGCCGGAATTGTCCGGATCAGGTACGAAGGGTCAAGTCTCAGCGCCGGCAAGCCGGAGCACCCCCGCTTCAAGGCGTCATTGAATCACGAAGCGGGACGACAAGCGAGCACTGGCGCGACGAAACTTCACGATACAACGTCTATTATCCTGTGCGACTGCGGAGACATCCATGAAAACCCGATTGTGTTTGCGTCTCGTTCCGGCCCTGCTGTTGCTTTTTGCCGCTTCGGCCATGGCCCAGGCCACCGACGCGTCCAGGGTCCAGGTGAACTGGGCGCCGAACGACCAGCTCACCGAAGTCAAGCATAATCCGTCTCATCGCGGCTATATGGAACCGGCGCAATGGCAGAAGGCGCTGGGCGATTACCTGCGCCGGCGCGCCGAGCGTCTGTTGCCGGCAGGACAACGGCTGGTCGTGACCATCGACGACATCAAGCTGGCCGGCGACTACGAGCCTTGGCGCGGCGTCGACATGCAGGACGTGCGCATCCTGAAAGACCTCTATCCGCCGCGCATCAGCCTGCACTTCCGCCTGACCGACGCCAGCGGCAAGACCATACGCGAAGGCTCGGCCAAACTGCGCGACCTCGCCTACCTGCAGCGCGGACTGCCGAACGACAATGACCCGCTGCGTTACGACAAGCGCATGATCGGCAATTGGTTGGGCGCGGAATTCGGCCGCGGCGAGTGACGGCCGCGCATCAGCGCGGCCCGTAGGCGCTCAGGAACATGTCCACCGTTGCCGCGATGTGCTCGTCGACCTCGCGGCGCTTGAGCGCGGCGCAACAGCCGAATTCCATGCGCGCGTGCGATTCGCCCTTGAGCAGGCAGAAGAACTGCGTGGCGGCACGGCGCGTGTCGGGGATGTCGAGCTTGCCCGCCGCCACTTCCTCGCGCAGGAAGGCATCGAAAGCGCCCTGCACCCGCGCCGGGCCCGCTTCCCAGAACAACGCTCCGAGCTGCGGGGTCTGCTGAACGTTCGCGATTACGGTGCGGTGCACGGCCAGCGCATCGTCGCTGGTGACGAGGGCGAAAAACGCACGTGCGATTTCCAGCAACTGTTCGCGCAGTGGGCCTTTTAGGTCGGCCGTGAATATGTGCGCGGGCAGTTGTTCCTCGCATTTGCAGCGCACAGCCTCGGCGAACAGCGCATCCTTGTCGCCGAAATGACTGTAGACCGTCAGCTTGGACACGCTCGCGGCGCTGGCCACCGCGTCCATGCTGGTCGCGTTGTAGCCACGCTCGACGAACAGGCGCTTGGCCGCATCGAGGATGGCGGCACGCTTTTGCTGGTCCTTCGGTCGACCTGGACCTGCGGTTTTGGCGGCTGGACGCGTCATGGGCTTGGACAAGGGATCCCAGGCCGCATTATGCCTCGCCGGGACGGGTTTTTCAGCCGCGTGTGCGATCGATGCGCCCGCGTAAAAAATGGTTTGGATGACTTCCGGCACTACGGCAGCAGCGCGTTCCGGGCGATCTTGCGATTGCCGGAAACCCAGCCAACCCCTATGCTTTCAAGTCTTTTCGGCACCGGAACAACGCACCATGACGCTGAACGTTGAACTCGCCCGCCACAACATGATCGCCCAGCAGGTGCGCCCCTGGGACGTCCTCGACGAGCGCGTGCTGAACGTGCTCAGTTCCGTGCGTCGCGAGGATTTCGTCCCCGCGGCCGCGCGCAATCTCGCGTTCGCCGACCTGTGCCTGCCGCTCGGCCACGGCGAGGTCATGATGAAACCCGTGGTCGAGGGCCGCGTTTTGCAGGCCCTCGATCCGCAACCCGGCGAGAGCGTGCTCGAAATCGGCTCCGGCTCGGGATTCCTCACTGCCTGCCTGGCCAAGCTCGCCGGCACAATCGTCGGCATCGAGCAGCATGCGGATTTCGCCGCCGCCGCAAACGCACGCCTGAGCGCAGCCGGCATCACGAACGCGCAAGTCGAAACCGCCGAAGCGGTGCGCGGATACAAGCCCGCGCGCCAGTTCGACGTGATGGTTGTCACTGGCGCCGTCTTCGAATTGCCGCAACACTGGCACGGCTGGATCAAGCCCGGCGGCCGCATCTTCGCCATCGCGGGACGATCGCCGGTGCAGAGCGCCACCCTGTACACACAAGCCGGAGCGGGCGCCTGGGGCGCCACGGCCCTGTTCGAAACCGATCTGCCCTACTTGCGCCATGCCGAGCCGCCGCAACGTTTCTCGCTGTGAGCGGCGGCCCAACAACTTCCAAGGAAACGTGAGAATGTATACAAATATCAAGTTGGCGCTGCTGGCGCTGGGTCTTGGCACAGTCGCTACCTCCGTCTGTGCCGAGGACCTGATGCAAATCTACCAGCAGGCGCAGCAAGCCGATCCGATTCTGGCCACGGCGGATGCGAACAAGGGCGCCTCCGACGCCGGCGTCGGCATCGCGCGCGCGCCGCTGCTTCCGCAACTCGGTGCCGGCCTCAGCTATGCCCACAGTGACAGCCGCAGTTCCAGCATCAGCCTGCAACCGACCGGCACCGGCAATTACGCGTTGGTACCGCTAGTGGGCAGCGACAACGGTCGCTCGCGCGCGGCGCAGGCCACGCTGACCCAAAGCCTGTTCAACTGGGGCAACATTTCGCGCCTGCGCGGCGCACGCGCGAACGCACGCAGCGCCGACGCGAACTACGACGCCGCGGTGCAGGATCTGATCGTGCGCACGGCGGCGGCCTATTTCGGCGTTCTCACCGCCGACGACCAGCTCACCTTCGCCAAATCCAACGAGAAGGCGCTGGCCAAGCAACTCGACCAGGCAGAGCAGCGCTTCAAGGTCGGTTTGTCGGCAATCACCGACGTACAGCAGGCGCGGGCCAACTACGACTCCGCCAGGGCACAGACGATCCAGGCGCAGAACGGCGTCGATACCGCGCGCGAGACGGTGGCGCAGATCACCGGCAAGGATTTCGGCGACCTGAAGAAATTGCGCGACGAGCTGCCGCTGGACAAACCCAGCCCCGACAATCTGCAGGCTTGGGTCGACCTGGCGCTGAAGCAAAGCCCGGTTCTGACGTCGTCGCAGTTTTCGCTCAACGCCGCGCAGGATAACGTCTCGGCCTCGCGCGCCGGCCATCTGCCCACCCTGTCCGCTTCGCTGGTACGCACCGATACGCCCTCCTGGGGCTCGCGCAGCAGCAACTTCGCCGGCCTCAACGTAAACTCCCCGGGCAACGCCTGGTCCGGCGACACCACGATCGGCGTCACCTTGAACGTGCCGCTGTTCACCGGCGGACTGGTGCATTCGCAGGTGCGCCAGGCGCTGTTCCAGCGCGATGCGGCGCAGGATCAGCTCGAATCGACCCGGCGCACCATCGTTGCCGGCACCCGCAACGCCTATCGCGCGGTGCTCGCCGGCATCAGCGAAGTGGAGGCGAACAAGCAGGCCGTGGCTTCGGCCGAAAAATCGCTGGAGGCCACGGAAGCCGGCTTCGAGGTCGGTACCCAGACCATCGTCAACGTGCTGCTCGCACAGCAAGCGGTGTTCCAGGCACAAAGCGCCTACTCACTCGCACGGCATCAGTTCGTGCTCAGTGGCCTGCAGCTCAAGCAGGCGGCCGGCGAGGTGTCGATCAAGGATGTGGAAGCGGTGAATTCCCTGCTGCAGTAGAGCCCGTGCATAACCTGCTCGACCGAGAGGCCATCGCTCGCGACGGTTCTTCGCAGGTTCTTCAATTCGAATTGGGCGGCGGCGCGTCGAGTACTTTTTCGACGATTTCCAGGGTACGCAGCACGCCGCCTTGTTCGCGCTCGAACGCCACGCGCGCGGCGGCGCCCAGGCGTTTGCGCTTGGGCGCGTCGGTCAGCAACTCGATCACGGTGACGCCGAGTTCTTTCGCATCGGCGACGCGCAGCGCCGCACCAGCGTCGATCAGGTTCGCCGTGATTTCCACGAAATTGAAGGTCTGCGGACCCACCACCACCGGTACCGACAGGGCTGCCGGTTCCAGTACGTTGTGCCCGCCAATCGGCACCAATGAGCCGCCGACGAAGGCGACGTCGGCCGCCGCATAGAAGCGCAGCAACTCGCCCAGCGTATCGACGACGAAACACTGCGTGTCCGACGCCGCCATGCGTTCCTCGCTGCGCGTGCGCGTTGCAAAGCCCGCCTCGCGGCATTCCTGCACGACCGGCTTGAAGCGCTCCGGATGCCGCGGCACGAGCAGCAGCAGCGCATCCGGGAGATGGTGCAGCACCGCCGCGTGCGCCTCGAGCACGGCCTCTTCCTCGCCCTCGTGCGTGCTGGCAGCGATCCACACCGGACGCCGCGCGCCCCATGCCGCGCGCATCTGGCGCGCCTGCTCGCCCAGTTCCGCCGGCACGCTCATGTCGTACTTGAGATTGCCGAAAATCCCCAGCCGCTCCGGCTCGGCGCCGAGATCGCGCAGGCGGCCCGCGTCGGTCGCCGATTGCGCGGCGACGTAGCGCGCACTGGCCAGCGCGCTCTTCGCCAGCGGTCGCACCGGGCCGTACCCGCGGAAACTCTTCTCCGACAGCCGCGCGGTGG
>JAICYA010000479.1 GCA_025934455.1 Rudaea sp. | reverse complement strand
TTCGGCACCACCGACCGCAAGAGCGCGCGCACCGAGCTGATCGTGTTGATCACCCCGCGCATCATCCGCAACCCCGAGGACGCGCGCCGCGTCACCGACGAATACCAGACCCAGTTCGAATCGCTGAAACCGATCCTGCCGAAGGGTGGCGCGACGCCTGCTTCCGAGACCGAAAGCTTGCCGGCATCGACCGAGTCCGTTCCGCCGTCGAGTGCGTCATTCGCGCCTGCGGCCAGTCCCGCCGCGGCGGCCCCGTCGGGAGAGTGGTCGGTGCAGGTCGCGTCTTTCACGAACAGCGACGATGCCGAACGCCTGCGCGGCCGCCTGCAGCAACTCGGCTACACCAGCTACGTCAGGAACGTGACCACGGCCGACGGCGCGCGCTGGCGTGTATGGGCCGGCCCGGTGGTGAGCCGCGACGCGGCCGATCGCCTGCGCGTCTCCATCGCGGACACTCTGCACATCGAAGGGCTGTTGGTCGTGCGGCCGTAGTGCGGGCGGCGTAGCATCATGCTTTGACAAGGAGGCGCGCGATGAAGGGCTTGGCCTGTTTGTTGCTCGGCATCCTCATTGCTGCGACTGCATCGGCCGCGGAGGTGCATGTCCAGGACAGCATGGTGGTCACGGGCACGATCACCGTGAACCAGGACGGCAGCGTCGCCAGCTACACGGTGCGCGATCTGGACAAGCTGCCGCCAGCGGCGCGACATATTGTCCAGGCGACGGTTCCCGAATGGCAATTCGCGCCGATCTTCGCAAACGGCAAGCCCGTGGCAGCGAAAGCTGGCATGTCATTGCGGATCGTCGCGGACATGATCGACAAGACGCATGCACGTGTTCGCATTGCCAGCGCCGAATTCGGTTGCGAAGCGGGGCGTGCGCGCAAGCTGCTGCCCGATGAGTGCCCCAAGGGTTCATCCGTGGCGTATGCGCATCGACGGCCGCCGAATTATCCGATGGAAGCCTTGCAGGCGCGCGTGGGCGGTGAGGTGTTTCTGGTTCTCCAGGTCGACCGGAACGGGCATGTCTCGCGCGCCGCGGCGTGGCAAGTCAATTTGTACAGCGTGACCGATGAACCGGCGCATTTCCGAACCGTGCTTGCGGACGCATCCCTGCGTGCGGCGGGCAGGTGGCGATTCAATATTCCGACAACGGGCCCGGAAGCTGCAAAGGACCATTGGGTCGTGCAGGTACCGGTCAACTACTGGATCGGGTTCCCGGATTCGGCACCCGCGCGCCATTACGGCGAATGGAACGCCTATATTCCCGGGCCCGTGCAGGATGTCCCCTGGGCCGATGCGGACGGCCGCTCCAGTGGCGGTTTTGACGCGATTGCCGGGGCAGGCGTCCCCTTCGTCAGGGATACGCGATTCGTTCTTGAAACGGCCTTGATCCGCGGCGACGAGCGCTCCTGATTGCTATGGCGCGCAATCGTGATCGCCGCGCCGCTTCCGGACGCGCGGGTATCGCTAGACTGCGCGGATGCCGTTGACCTCCATCATCATCGTCGCTGCCGACAGCGGCGCCACGTTGCGCGAGTGCGTGGCGCGCGCGCTGGCGTCGAACCTGCCGGTCGAACTGGTCCTCGTCGACAACGCTTCACGCGACGGTGTGCCGCAGGCGCTGGCGC
>JAICYA010000024.1 GCA_025934455.1 Rudaea sp. | reverse complement strand
TTCAGCGCCACCGCCATCGCCAGCGGATCGGCCAGCGCCAGCTGCGGACGGCCGCGCTCGCGCGACCAGGCGCGGGTCTTGCGCGAGATCGCGTCGAAAAATCGTGCGGTCGGATTGTCTGCAGCTGTCCAGCGCGCGATAGTGTCGAAACCGACGCCATGGCGCACGGTCAGCTCCCAGTCGACCAATTCGATCCGCGGCCATGCCGAGAACACGATGTGCGCGGCCTCCGGATCGAAGGCGATGTTGAACTCCGCGGATACCGTCGTGTTGCCGCGCCCGGTCACCGCGCCGCCCATGACGACGAGGCGCGCCACGCGCGACGGCAATTCCGGATCGAGCTTGAGCGCCAGTGCGAGATTCGTCAGCGGCGCCATTGCGACGACCACGAGTTTGCCCGCGTGTTCGCGCGACAGACGCAGGATTGCCTGCGCCGCCGGCTCGCTTTCCGCGCGACGCGCACTCGGCGCGTAGCCGGTATCGCCGAATCCGTCGAGCCCATGCACGAACGCCGCATCTTCCGCTGCATGCACGAGCGGCGTCGCACAGCCGGGAAACACCGGCGTCGCCGCACCGATGGTTTCCACCAGTTTCAGCGCATTCGCCGTCGTGTGCGCCAATCCCACATTGCCCGCGGCGATGGTCAGGCCGACAACGTTGGCGTGACGATGCGCCATCAGGATCGCCAGCGCGTCGTCCACGCCGGGGTCGGTGTCGATCAGGATCTTCAATTCTTCCATTGGCGAATCATTCCTCTTCAAGCCCCAGCATACCGCGTCGCCTGCCCGATCCAGCGTTCGATCAGCTGGTCGGCGAGTTTCGGATATTTGTCGAGCAGCACCGCACCGGCGCGCTGCACGGCCGGCAACAAGTGCGCGTCGCGGGAAAGATCGGCGATGCGTAGCGTCATCTGACCGGTCTGGCGCGTACCAAGGACTTCGCCCGGCCCGCGCAGCTCCAGATCCTTTTCGGCAATGCGGAAACCGTCGTTGGTTTCGCGCAGCACGTCCAGGCGTTGCCGTGCCATCGCCGACAACGGCATCTTGTATAGAAGTACACAACTGGATTCCACGCTGCCGCGGCCGACGCGTCCGCGCAATTGGTGCAATTGCGCCAGGCCGAGGCGCTCGGCGTTCTCGACGATCATCAGGCTCGCGTTCGGCACATCGACGCCGACTTCGATCACCGTCGTCGCCACCAACAATGAGATTTTCCCTGCCGCGAACGCATCCATGACGTCCTGCTTCTGCGCGGGCTTGAGACGCCCGTGCACGAGGCCGATGGCGATGCCCGGCAACGCAGCCGTCAATTCCACATGGGCCGCTTCGGCGGCCTGCGCCTGGAGGAGATCGGACTCTTCAATAATCGTGCAAACCCAATACGCCTGGCGCCCACCCGCGCAAGCGGCGCGAATGCGCTCGACCACAGCGCTGCGGCGCGAGTTGGCGATGGCGACGGTGGTGACCGGCGTACGTCCCGGCGGCAATTCATCGATCACGGAAACATCCAGATCGGCATATGCCGTCATCGCCAGTGTGCGCGGGATCGGCGTGGCGGTGAGCACAAGCTGATGCGGAACGCTGTCGGCCACGCGACCTTTCTCTCGCAAGGCCAATCGCTGATGCACGCCGAAGCGGTGCTGCTCGTCGATGATGACGAGCGCGAGATCGCGGAACGCGACGCCCTCCTGCATCAGCGCATGTGTACCGATGACGATCTGCGCAGACGAGGCAATCTTCGCCAGCGCAGTGCTGCGTGCGCGGCCCTTGAGCTTGCCGGCGAGCCAGACCACCTCGATACCGAGCGGCTCCATCCATTTCTGGAAATTGCGGTAGTGCTGCTCGGCCAGCAGTTCGGTCGGCGCCATCAGCGCTGCCTGCGAATGCGACTCGACCGCGGCGAGCGCTGCCAGCGCGGCGACCACGGTCTTGCCCGAGCCGACATCGCCCTGCACCAGGCGCAGCATCGGCGCGGGTTTGCCGAGGTCGCGCGCGACCTCGGCTGCGACCCGCGCCTGCGCACGCGTGGGCGCGAACGGCAGGCCGGCAAGGAAGCGTTTGCGCAGGTCGCCGGCGCCGCGCAACGCCGGCGCGGCATGCTCAAGGATGCGCGCACGCAGGCGCTTGAGGCTCAGGTGCTGGGCAAGCAATTCCTCGAAGGCGAGGCGCTGCTGCGCCGGATGCGCGCCGAGCGCGAGTTGCGCGAGATCCGCGTCCGGCGGCGGACGGTGCACATAAAGCAAGGCCGCGCGCAGAGAGGATAATTTGTATGCCTTGCGCAAATCCGGCGGCAGCAGCTCCAGTTCCGCGTCCTGCGGCAGACGTTGCAGGGCGCGCGCGATCACCCCGGCGAGCCGCGTGGAGGTCAAGCCTTCGGTCACCGGATACACCGGCGTGAGGCATTCCTCGACCACGGCGGTTTCGGTATCGGCCACCCGCCGGTACTGCGGATGCACCATTTCCAGACCTTGCGCGCCGCTGCGCACTTCGCCGTAGCAGCGCAGACGCGTGCCGACGACGAGCTGGTTCGCCTGTGCGGAATTGAAATGGAAAAAACGCAACAGCAGCATCGCGCTCAAGTCGTCGACTATCGCAACGCGCAGTTGCGGACGATAACGGAAGCCGCGTTCGACGGCCTCGACGCGGCCTTCGACCTGGGCCGGAGCGCCGGGAACCAAATCGCGGATAGGCGTCAGGCGCGTGCGATCCTCGTAGCGCAGCGGCAGGTGGAACCACAAATCCTGCAGCGTGCGCAGGCCGAGGCGTTCCAGGGTTTTCGCCAGCGCCGGACCGACGCCGGGCAACGTCGTCAGTGCCGCATCGGATGGAACGACAGGCTCGCGCATGCGCGACGGTACGCGCTCAGTCGAGCACAGCGATCATGTCGATTTCGACCTGCGCATTCAGCGGCAACGAGGCGACGCCGATGGTCGAACGCGCGGGGAAAGGCTCGGCGAAATATTCCTTCATCACCGCGTTGACGGCGGCGAAGTTGGCGAGGTCGGTGAGGTAAATGCCCACACGCGCGACCCGCGCGAAGTCCGTGCCGGCCGCGCCGGCGACGGCCTTGAGATTCTCGAAAACACGCCGCGCCTGCGCCGTGATGTCGCCCGGCACCAGCGCGCCGGTGGCCGGGTCGATCGGCGTCTGTCCGGAAAAATACCTGGTGTTGCCACAGCGCACGGCCTGCGAATACGGGCCGATGGCCTTGGGGGCGTTGGGCGAAGCGATGATTTGGCGGGACATGCGAGAACTCCGAACGCGAAGAATCGCTAAGGATACCGATAAACGCCGTGCACCACCGCCGCATTGCGCACGCCGCGCATGACGTCGGCAAGGTGTTTGCGGTTGCGCACCTCGATCGTGAACATCAGGGTCGAGGTTTGCTGGTCGCGCTCCTGGTACTCGACGTTCTCGATATTGGAATTGCGCTCGGCGATGGCGGCCGCGACGGTGGCGAGTACGCCGGGCTTGTTGTCGACGACGATGCGCAGGCGCGCGCGGTAGTCGCCGGTCACTTCGCGGTCCCAGTCGATGGCGACGATACGCTCGGGCGTCTTGCGGTATTCGGGCATGTTTGGGCAATCGACGCGATGCACGACGATGCCCTTGCCCGCCGACAGGTAACCGGCGATCTCGTCGCCGGGCACGGGATTGCAGCAGTTGCCGAAGCTGAGCACGCCGCGTTCGGTGCCGCTGATCAGGATTTTTTCCTGCGCATGCGCCTCGTGCGGCAGCAGCTCTCCGGCCCCGCCAAGCGCCTGCACCAGTTGCGCCGCGACCTGGTCCGGCATGCGGTTGCCGAGCGCGATGTCGGAGAGCAATTCTTCCAGGCGCTTGTAGCGCGCATCCGCGAGGAACCGATCCAGCGCCTCGCTGGAAATCGCGTCGAGGCTGGTGCCGCGCGTGTCCAGCGCGCGATCGAGCATGCGGTGGCCGAAGTCGACGGCATCCTCGTGCTGCAGGTGCTTGAGGAAATGCCGGATCGCCGTGCGCGCCTTGGCCGAGGCGACCCATTCCAGCCATTGCGGCGTCGGCGCGGCCGAGGGCGCGGCGATGATCTCGACGGTTTCGCCGGAATTCAGGCGCTGGCGCAGCGGCGCGAGCGTGCCGTCCACGCGCGCGGCCACGGCATGGCTGCCGACGTCGGTGTGCACGGCGAAGGCGAAATCGAGCGCCGTTGCGTTGCGCGGCAAGGCAAGGATGCGGCCCTTGGGCGTGAACAGGTAGACCTCGTCCGGGAACAGGTCGACCTTGACGTTTTCGATGAACTCCAGTGACGAGGCTTCGCGTGTCTGCTCATCGACCAGGCCCGCGACCCATTCGCGTGCGCGCGTCTGCGCGGCGGTAGCCGGTTCGGACGATGTCTTGTACACCCAGTGCGCGGCGACGCCGCGCTCGGCGACCTGGTCCATTTCCTCGGTGCGGATCTGGATTTCGATCGGTGCGCCGAAAGGGCCGAACAACACGGTGTGCAGCGACTGGTAGCCGTTCGCCTTGGGAATGGCGATGAAGTCGCGGAAGCGGCCGTCGAGCGGCTTGTACAACGCATGGATCGCGCCGAGCGCCCGATAGCAATCCATCGTCGCCGCGGTGACGACGCGGAATCCGTACACGTCCATCACCTGGGCGAAACTCTTGTGCTGGGCGCGCATCTTCTCGTAGATGCTGTATGGCGACTTGATCCGGCTGACGACGCGGTGCGGGATTTCTTCCTGCTCCAGGCGCGCGGCCAGTGCCGTTTCGATCTTGCCCATCGCCTCGCGGCGGTTGCCGAGCACGCTCTTGATGCGCGCGGCGATGATACGGTAGCGGTCCGGATACAGCGCGCGAAAACCCAGGTCCTGCAACTCGGAACGCGTGCGGTTCATGCCGAGGCGTTGTGCAATCGGCGCGTAGATGTCGAGCGTCTCGCGCGCGATGCGGCGGCGCTTTTCCGGCGCCATCGCCGCCAGCGTGCGCATGTTGTGCAGGCGGTCGGCGAGCTTGATCAGGATGACGCGCAGGTCGCGCGCCATCGCCAGCAGCATCTTGCGGAAACTCTCGGCCGCGGCTTCGGCCACGCTGCCGAAGCGCAGCTTGTCGAGTTTGGTCACGCCATCGACGAGTTCGGCCACGGTGGCGCCGAACGCGGATTCGATTTCCGCACGCGACAGCGGAGTGTCCTCAAGGGTGTCGTGCAGGACCGCCGCGATGATCGTTTCGGCATCCATGCCGATCTCGGCGAGGATGCCGGCAACGGCAACCGGATGCGTGATGTACGGTTCACCGCTTTGGCGTTTCTGCCCTTCGTGGGCACGCGCGCCGGTCTGATAGGCCTGGCGCACCCGCGCGATTTGATCCTGCGGCAAATAGGCGCCGAGGCGTTGCTCCAGCGCTTGCACGTCGGCAGGGATGGCTTCCCGCGTCGCCGTGCTCATGATCGTGCCGCGCGGATCAACGCGTCCGGTGGTGGCGACAACAGACCATGCAATGGTTCACAGGTCGTCGCCGCCCTTCATGTCTTCGTCCACTTCCGCCGCGGCCCATTCGAGGGCTTCGCGTTCCTTGCGCTCGCGCTCGATGCGATCGACTTCATCGATCATCTCGTGCGTCACTTTGCGCCCGGCGATCTCACGCAGCGCGACCACGGTCGGCTTGTCGTTGTGCGTTTCCACGAGCGCATCGGCGCCCTTGGCAACCTGACGCGCGCGGCGGGTAGCCATCAGCACCAGTTCGAAGCGGTTGTCGACCACTTGCAGGCAATCTTCCACGGTAATGCGTGCCATAAAATCCTCAAAATCGAAAGCAATTCAGACTATTACACGGGTTATATTGTACCTGCCGCGCATGCTGCGGTGCAAACTTGGCATCTGAACGGCAACTGGCCGGCATGACCATGTCGCCGTGCAATGCGCCCCGTTCCTGCGGTAGGCTTGCCTCTCCCCTCGCCCGCACCCTCGGACCTCAATGCATTTGCCGCTCCTGCGGAAATTCGCGATTCCCGGCCTTGTCGCCGCCCTGCTCGCCGGCTGCGCCACGCCAATGCCGCGCAAGGACGACCCGCTGGAATCGTTCAACCGCAAGATTTACGCGTTCAACGATTTCGCCGACCGCGTCGCGATTCGGCCGGTCGCGGTCGCCTATCGCAAGGTGACGAACCCGACTTCGCGCACGATGATCAGCAATTTCTTCGCCAACATCGAATCGCCGATCACGATCGCGAACGATTTGTTGCAGGCCAATTTGCCGCAGGCGGCCAAGGCTACGGGACGCCTCGCAATCAACACCACCGTCGGCGTTCTGGGTTTCTTCGATCCGGCCAGCGAAATGGGCATCGATGCGAGTCCCAGCGATTTCGGCGTGACCCTGGCGAAATGGGGCGTGCCGGATGGTGCGTACATCGTTCTGCCGCTGTTCGGATCGACCACGCTGCGCGACGTATGGCGCTTGCCGGTCGATGGCTACTTCTTCGATCCATTGAGCATCTACGCGCGCAACCACAACAAGGAACTGCACGCCGAATATCTTCCGACCGTGGCCTATCTCGTTACCTTGCGTTCAACCGGCATCGACGCCGAGGGCCTGCTCGAGGGCGTGTTCGATCCCTATGTGTTCTACCGGGACGCTTACCGCCAGCGTCGCCTGTACCAGATTTATCGCGGCGAGCCGCCGCTGGACGTGATTCAGGCGCTGCAGGGCGGCAACGATCTGGACGACGCCGACAAGCTGCTGCAGGAGCAGGAGCAGTACGAAAAGCAGCAGAAGCAGAAACAGCCCGACAAAAGCGGCGGAACCCCGCCACAACACTAAGCCGCCGCAGCGTCAGGCGAAACCGAGCAGTCCATCCACTTCGCACAGCTTGGCGAGGTTGCGCAGGCCTTGCGGCACGCGCAGGTAGTGCAGCGATGCGCCGCCGCGGCGCGCCGCCGCGCTCCAGGCGATGAGCACGGCCAAGGTCGCGCTGTCGCCGCCGTCGAGGGCGCCCAGATCCACCTTCAAGTCGGTGCCATGTGTCGGCGCCGGCAATTGTGCCAGCGCCTGCCGCGCGTTCACGAACGAGATCGAACCCGTCGCGCGCAGGCCGCCGAGCGTATCGGACTCGAGTCCGAAGAACGGCATGCTCACTTGCCTTCCTTCTCCATGCTCTTGAGCGCATCGGCGCCCTGCGATTCGAGCCGCGTGATCAGGGCATCGAGGCTGGACTTGGCGATCTCGGCGGCGACCTGGTTGCGGTAGTTGGTCACGTAGGAAATGCCCTCGATGATCACGTCGTAGGCCTTCCACGAACCGTCGCTGGATTTGCGGAACGCATAGTCGACCGGCACGACCTTGCCATCGTCGAGCACGACCTGGGTGCGCACCAGCGTGCGCTTTTCGTTCAACTGGCCCTGAAACGGCAGCACCTTGACCCGGCCTTCGGTGTACTTGAGCAGGCCTTCGGCGTAGCGGTGCGTGATCGAGTTGTACATCGCTTTTGCGAAACGCGCGCGCTGCGCGGGGGTCGCGCTGCGCGCATTCTGGCCGAGCACCAGAATCGAGGCGTACTCGATGTCGAAGTGCGGCAGCACGATCGCATCGATGGTCTTGAGCAGCTCGTCGCGATTGTTCTGCAGCTCCGCGCGATGTGCATCCATGGTCTTGCCGAGGTCGTCGACGATGCCCTGCACCACCTGGTTGGGCGTGACCGTGTCCGCCTGCGCCGGCGCGAACGCCGTCAAGCCGAGAATGCAAAGCAACATGTATGCGATTTTCATGGCGGACTCCTATTCTTTCTTTTCTTCTTTCTTGTCGGCAGGCACGGCCGCTGCGGCATCCTTGGACTTGTCGCCGGACTTGCCGGCATCGCCTCCGACCAGATACTTGCCGATCAGTTCCTCCAGTTGCATGGAACTTTGCGTCAGCACGACCTCGTCGCCGTTCTTGAAATTGTCCGGCGAGCCGCCCGGTTGCAGGGCAACGTACTGGTCGCCCAGCAAACCGCTGGTGAATATGGCGGCGGCCGAGTCGTCGGGGATCCTGTAGCGATCGTCGATGGCCAGCGTCACCTTGGCGTCGAGCTTGTCGGGTTCGAGGGAAATGCCATCGACGCTGCCCACGCGCACGCCGGCCACCTTCACCGGGGCGCGCAGCTTGAGCTGGCCGATGTTGGTGAAGCGCGCGACGATGTCGTAGCTCGCACCCTGCCGGTAATTCGCCAGGCTTGTGGTCTGCGTGGCGAGATACGCGAGCGCGGCGAAACCGAGCAGGATGAAAAGTCCGGTACCCACCTGGAAGGATTGTCGTTGTGCCATAAGAGGTCCTTGCCTTACATGAGGAAGGCAGTCATGACGAAATCGATTGCGAGCGTCGCAATCGAGGAAAACACCACCGTGCGCGTGGTCGCATAGGCGACGCCTTCACTGGTCGGCGGCGTGGTGTAACCCTGGAACGTGGCGATCAGCGTGCAAACCGCGCCGAACACCGCGCTCTTCCACACGCCATTCATCACGTCGGTCCACACGTCCACGCTGGAGGTCATGTTCGACCAGAACGTGCCGCTGTCCAGGCCCAGCCAGTTCACGCCGACCAGGTATGCACCGCAGATGCCGAGCGCGTTGAACACGCAGGCCAGCAATGGCATCGCGATCACGCCGGCGAGGAAACGCGGCGCGACAACGTAGGCAAGCGGATCGACCGCCATCATTTCCATCGCGTCGAGCTGGTCGGTCGCGCGCATGAGTCCGATCTCGGCGGTGATCGAAGTGCCGGCACGCCCCGCAAACAAGAGTGCGGTGACGACCGGCCCGAGTTCGCGGTACAGCGACAGCGCGACGACGGTGCCCAGCGCCGCGGTGCCGCCGAAGATCGACAGCGTGTGATAGAGCTGCAGGCCGAGCACCATGCCGACGAACAGGCCGCAGATCATGATGATGGTCAGGCTCATCGCACCGACGAAGAAGACCTGGCGCACGGTCTCGCGCAAGTAGCGCAGCGACAGCGGCAACGCGCGCAGGATGCGAATCAGGAAAATCCCGCAGGCGCCGACCTGCGCCAATCCGGAGGCGATGAGCGAAGGACGCCGTTGCGCATTCATGCCGACAATCCCAGCTGTTTGGCGTAATCCGGCGCTGGATAATGAAACGGCACGGGTCCGTCCGCCTCGCCGCTGAAGAACTGCCGCGTCCACGGCGTCTCGCCGCGCGCCAGCTCGTCCGGCGTGCCATACGCGGCGATCTTGCCGCCGGCCAGCAGGTGGATGTGATCGGCGACGCGACGCACCGCGGAGAACTCGTGCGCAACAAGGATTGCCGTGATGTGCAGGGTGTCGTTGAGCGTGCGGATCAGTTTCACGATCTGGTTCAGCGCGATCGGATCGAGGCCGACGAAGGGCTCGTCGTAGATGATCAACATCGGATCGCGCACGATGGCGCGGGCCAGGGCAACGCGCCGGATCATGCCGCCGGACAGTTCGTTCGGCATCAACTCGGCCGCGCCGCGCAGGCCGACCGCCTGCAGCTTGGTCAGCACGATGTTGCGCACGAGTTCCTCCGGCAATTGGAGGTGCTGGCGCAATGGAAACGCCACGTTCTCGAATACCGAAAAATCCGTGAGCAGGGCCGAATTCTGGAACAGGTAGCCGATCTTTTCGCGCAGCTCGAACAAGGCCTCGCGGCCGAGCTTCCACACGTTCTGGCCGGCCACGGAAATTTCGCCGGCATCCGGCGCGAGCTGGCCGGTGATGTGGCGCATCAACGTGGTCTTGCCGGTGCCGCTCGGGCCCATGACCGCAGTGACGCGGCCGCGCGGGATGTCGAGGTCCACGCCATCGAAAATCGTCTTGCCGTTGAGCACGGTGTGCAATCCGCGGATCCTGATCAAGGGCTCGCGGGTGACGACGTCGTCTGGCGGCGGCGCTGCGGCAGCGTTCATTGCGGATCGGATAACGGCGGAAGCGACTACCTTACCCGAGCGCAGCGCCGTGCGATAGCGGCAACGCTGCCGCAAATCAGGTCGAGTTCAGCAACCGCGCCAGCAGCGCCGAATGATCCCGCGCCGGCAGTGCGCAGCCTTCGCGGCGGCTGGTAACGATTTCGCGCATCTGCGCCAGCGCGGCGGCGAAGTCATCATTGACGACGAGGTAATCGAATTCCGGCGCGTGGGCCAGGTCCGCATGCGCGTCGGCGAGCCGGCGCTGGATCGTCGCTTCACTGTCGGAGGCGCGCGTGCGCAGGCGACGTTCGAGTTCCGCGCGCGACGGCGGCAGGATGAAGATGCCGACCGCCTCCGGCATCTGCGCGCGCACCGTGCGCGCGCCCTGCCAGTCGATTTCCAGCAGCACGTCGCGGCCTGCCAAGAGCGCCTGCTCCACGACCTTGCGTGAGGTGCCCTTGAGATCGCCGTGCACCACCGCGTGCTCGAAAAATTCCCCGCGATCCACCATCGCCTCGAATTCTTCGCGCGACACGAAATGGTAGTGCACGCCGTCGACCTCGTTCGGACGCGGCGCGCGCGAGGTGTACGACACCGACAAGGCCAGGTTCGGATCGCCTTCGAGCAGCGCCCGCGTCAGGCTGGTCTTGCCCGCACCCGATGGCGCCGCGACGATGAAGAGAGTGCCGGTCATGACCCCGCTACCAATCGCCCGGTTTGCAAATCCCGCCACTTGGCATTACTGGGGGCCAAACCCGCCGACCGTGGTCGAACGAGGAAGTCCATCGAATATAAGTTATCCGGGTACACTTTTTCAATTCGCCTGAGTGTCGCAATCGAGGCTAAGCGCCCGCCAACAACAGCGCCGCCGCGCCATCAGCTCGCGCGCGTGCGCCAGCGGGACGGCAACAGGCGTACCCCAACGACACCGATGAGACCACACAGCAGCAATAGCGCCCAGCGGTCAAGCATCGGTACCGCAGCGGTGGGGCCGGCAATGTTCAGTTGCACATACGTAGGAGCTCCGCTCGGCAGGTAGGAAAGCGAATAACCCGCCGGGATCGCGCCGGTGAATGTGACCGAGCCAAAAGTGCCCGTAATGGCAGACGCAGAAAGAATTGTGTACGTTCCCGGCGCAACGGCTGCCGGATCGAGGTTGACCAGCAAGGTTCCCGCTAGCTGTGCTGTTCCCGTAGCGGCAACGAGATCGTTCATGCCATTTGCGGCCACGTCGATTTCCACTTGACTTGACGAAGTCAATGCCAGATTCGTCGTGCTGATTGTTCCGATGGGATTCCCTGGCGCCAGGTTTCCCGAATTGGTGATGTTGCCCGACACGGTTGCGTTGCCGGTAAGCGTGCTTCCGGCAGCAACAAGGGCATCCCCCGCGATGCTTCCATTCAAATTCAAGGTGCCTGCGTCGACAGTGGTGGTCCCTGAATAGGTATTGGCTCCGTTGAGGCTTAATGTGCCCGCCCCAAGCTTGTCGAGTCCTCCGCTGCCGTTCGGTCCGTTGGTTTGATCTCCCTCGATGGGGGTTGCGATAGCCAGGGTATTGCTGACATTGAATGCAATGGCCCCCTGCTCACGCACGAAGATGTCGGCGCCCATGGCAGTCCCATCGCCGGCAGCAACGTAGCCGGGGTCAGATGAGTTGGTTGAAGGGCCTCCAATTCCGGCAATCGCGGTATTTCCGGAAATTTGCGGAGCATCCACGACGGTAAGGCTGCCGCCACTTTGAATGAAGATGGCTCCGCCAAGTCCGGAACCGCCTCCGCCTCCGCCATTGGCATTCGGGTCCGATCCCCCATTGCCCCCGCCGGCACTGAAACCGCCGCCGCCTGTGCCTCCGGTTGCCGCACCGCCGCCGCCTGCTCCGAATCCTCCTTCTCCCCCGACTCCTCCAAGACCACCAGCGCCGCCACCGCCG
>JAICYA010000128.1 GCA_025934455.1 Rudaea sp. | reverse complement strand
GAGGGTTGGGGTGAGGGTGGTTTACCCAACGGACATACCTTCCCGCAACTTTTGCCACCCTCACCCGCGCCTTCGGCGCAGCCTCTCCCGCCAGCGGGAGAGGCGAACGATGAGTGAATCCGATGGATCACAGCAGCGCCATATTACTCAGCCTGTTCGTCGTTTTCGTCGCCGCGCAAGTGGGTGCGGAGATCGCGCAGCGCCTGAAGCTGCCGGGGGTGGTCGGCGAAATCGCCGCCGGCTGCGTGGTCGGACCGTCCCTGCTCGGCTGGGTGCAGCCCTCGGAAGCGCTGGATGTGTTGGCCGAAATCGGCGTCGTGCTGCTGCTGTTCTCGGTCGGCCTGGAAACCCGGCTCGACGAAATGAAGCGCGTCGGCCGCAGCGCGTTTCTCGTCGGCGTGCTCGGCGTGATCGTGCCATTCGTGCTCGGTTCGCTGTGGGCGCACGGCTCGGGCTTCGACTGGGCCAAGTCGCTGTTCGTCGCGGCTGCCTTCGTCGCCACGTCCGCCGGTATCACCGCGCGCGTGTTGCAGGAACTCGGCGCCCTGCAGCGCGAGGAAGCGCGCGTGATCCTCGGCGCGGCGGTCATCGACGACATCCTCGCCATGCTCCTGCTCGGCATCGTCACCGCGTTGCAATCGGGCGAGGAACTGCGCGTGTCGCACTTGCTCGTCGTGCTCGCCGAAGCGGTCGGATTCGTCGCCGTGATCGGCATCGTCGGTACGCGCGTGATGCGCCGCGCCTCGAACCTGCTCGACGCGCCGATCAACCCGCTGTCACCCCTCAACATCGTGCTGGCGTTGTGCCTGGGGCTCGCCTTCGCGTCCACGCAATTCGGCCTCGCCGCGATCATCGGCGCTTTCCTCGCCGGCATGATCGTTTCGGAAACGCGCCAGCGTGAGACGCTGGAACTCCAGACCAAACCTTTGCTCGCGCTGATGACGCCGTTTTTCTTCGTGATGACCGGTAGCAAGGTGGAACTGGGGCAACTGGCGAACGCCGATGCGCTACTCTCGCTTGCCGTCATCACCGCCATCGCGATCGTGTCCAAACTCGTTGGCGGCGGACTCGGCGCACTGGGACTGGGCAGGCGCGGCGCGCTGATCGTCGGCGTCGGCATGATTCCGCGCGGCGAAGTCGGTGTGGTCGTGGCCAGCCTCGGCCTTGCCGCCGGCGTGTTTTCGCCACGCATCTACGCGCTGATCGTGGCGATGTCGCTGCTCACCTCGATCGTCACGCCGCCGGTGCTGGCAGCGCTGCTGCGCCGCAACGACCGATCGCCTCCGGCTTGAAATCGCCGTATCGGTCATGACGCACTGCAAAATGACGGCGCGCACAAAATCCGTATAGTGCGCCCGGGACGAGGGGACAGTAATCCTGCAGGATGAATATCGCATCAGTCGGAAGGCCGACCGATGCACGAGTGCGCGTTCACCGGGGTAATTCATCGTCGAAACGACGATTCAAAAACGATTCCCGCTGTCTGAGGGGAAATTTTCTTTTTGGAAGCTCGCATGCTTCCTCATCGGGAGAATCCATCAATGAAGCACCTGAAATTGGCCGCAGCCATTCTCGCAAGTGTCTGCGCCGGTTCCGCGTTTGCCCAGAATCACGGGCAGGCGGAAGTTTCCAGCGCAGTCCAACACGACACCCTGCCCTCGTTGCGCAATGTCGTCGCTAACCCGTCGGATTTCAAGAAGATGCGCGAGCGCGTCGAGCACGACCTGCCGATCCCGCACGTGCCGGACAACCAGCCCGACGGCGCCTTGCAGAACTTCTCGGCGCATGGCGGCGCACTGGCGCCGACCCCCGGTGGCGGCGCGGCATCGGGAATTCTCGGCGTGGGCAAGGGTTTCAGCGGCCCGAACGGCAGTTTCACGGTGCAGTACGCGCCGCCCGACACGGACGGTGCGGTCGGCGCCACGCAGTACGTGCAAGTGGTCAACACCGGCATGGCCGTGTTCGACAAAGCGACCGGCGCCGTGGTCAAGGGACCGATTCCGACCAGCGCGCTGTGGTCCGGCTTCGGCGGTCTGTGCGAGACCGACAACGACGGCGACGCCACCGTGGTCTACGACAAGGCAGCCGGGCGTTGGGTCATTTCGCAGTTCGCGGTGAGCAACGCTGGCACCAGCAGCGCACCGTACCTGCAATGCGTGGCCGTGTCGCAGACCAGCGATGCGACCGGCGCGTACAACCGCTACGCGTTCAGCTACGGCACCACGTTCCCGGACTACCCGAAGACCGGCGTGTGGCCGGATGGCTACTACACCACGTTCAACATGTTCAATGGCAACTCGTTCGCCGGTGCCAAGCTGTGCGCCTACGACCGCAACGCCATGCTCAGTGGCGCGGCGGCGACGCAACAGTGCTTCCAGCTCTCGACGAGCTACGGCGGCGTGCTGCCGTCCGACCTCGACGGCACGATCGCGCCGCCGGCCGGCGCGCCGAACTACATGCTCAACTACGGCTCCAACTCGCTGAACGTGTGGAAGTTCCATGTCGACTGGAGCAATGCCGCCAACACCAGCCTGACCGGCCCGATCAACCTGCCGGTCGCCGCGTTCGCCGCAGCCTGCGGCGGCGGTACGTGCATTCCGCAACCGGGCGTCAGCCAGAAGCTCGATTCGCTGGCCGACCGCATGATGTACCGCCTCGCCTACCGGCATTTCGCCGATGGGCACGAAGCGCTCGTCGCCACGCATTCGGTCAACCCGAACGGCAGCACGAAAAACCCCAAGAAACAGGCTGCAGCCGTACGCTGGTACGAACTGCGCATCAACAACGGCACGCCTTCGGTCTACCAGCAGTCCACGTTCAATCCGGACAGCACGTTCCGCTGGATGGGTTCGATCGCGCAGGATAAGCAGGGCAACATCGCGCTCGGCTACAGCGCATCGAGCGGCACGGTCCGCCCGGCCGTACGCTATACCGGACGCCTGGCCACCGACGCGCTCAACACGATGCAGACCGAGGCTTCGATCGTCGAAGGCGGCGGTTCGCAGACCGGCAGCAACCTCAGCCGCTGGGGCGACTACAGCGCGATGTCGGTCGACCCGGCCGACGACTGCACGTTCTGGTTCACCAGCGAGTACCTCCAGGCCAACGGCGCATTCAACTGGAGCACGCGCATCGGCTCGTTCAAGTTCGCCGGCTGCCAGTAATCCCGACGACGATGCGATACACGCAACGGCCCGCGCAAGCGGGCCGTTGCATATGTGGGCCAGCCCGCTAGCGCATTCCCGAATCGCAATCCAGCTCGACGTCGGCGACCTGCCCGTCCTTCACGCTCGCCTGCGCGGTCCCGCAGCGCGGCAGCACGGCCGCGCCCACGTCCACTTCCACGGAATACTCGCCGGGCGCCACGATCACCGAAAAATGCCCGTCCGCATCGGTCGTGGCATGCGCAACGACCCTGCGCCGCGCGTCGAAGACCCGTATCGAGGCGCCTTGCATCGGCGCACTGCCCGATTCGCCGATGCGTTGCGGACCAGGATGCGCCGGCGAAATCATCACGCGGCCGCTCACGCCGGTCGCGGCGCTTGCATTCGCGCTGGCCAGCAGAAAAATCCCGATAATCGCGCCACGGTGCATGATGGCTCATCTTACCGCGCACGGGCTGCGACATCGCACCGAACGCTGCGCGCAAACGCCTTGAAATCACGGCCTTGTGCCCGTGGTAAATGTCCGTACAACACATACCGCAGCGCGAAATGACCACGCCTGCGAAAAGCGTAAGCTGCACGCGGCACATTACAGGCACAGGGGTCATGGAAAGCGTCGTTCCGGATCGCGGGCTCGCACCCGCATTGATCCGGTGCGCGCGTGCAAGCGGATTGCAGGAAGGAACCGGCCTGACCGCCGAAACGGCGGTCGCACACGTCCCCCATGGCAATGGGGGAATTCATTTTTCGGAAGCTGGCATGCTTCCCCACGGGAGTTCATCGATGAAACGTTCCAATCTCGCAATCGCGGTTCTCGCAGGCCTCTGCGTAGCCGCTGCCGCAAGCGCCGCGCAACGCAACCAAACCTTGTTCATCCAGCACAACACCGAAGGCAGCCAGTTGCGTGCCGGCGACGCGCTCGTCGCCAACGGCGACGGCCAGGATGCCCTGTATCAGGGCAATGTCTTCGTACGCATGGTGCAGGATCCGGACAACCTCGTCGCGACGCACAGCAGCAGCAAGCCGGTCTACGTCACGGACGCCGAAGGCGCCATGATCCGCGGCAGCCTCGCCAATTTCGACGGCGACGTGTTCGTCTCGGAAGACGCGCCGGAAATCGTCTACTACCGCAAGGAAATCGTGCACGCACGCGGCGCAACGTTCGCCGGATACGGTGCGGCGCACGGAGGCGGCGGGTCCAGCGGCAGCGCCGATCTGACCCTGCACGGCGGCAATGTGCTGATCACGCCGACCAGCTATTCGATCTTCTGGGGTTCGTACGGCACCGACATCCAGTCCGGCATGGCCAAGTTCTTCAACGGGTTCAGCGCCAGCAGCATCGCCAATGCCTCTTCCGAATACTATGGCACCAGCAACGGCTACGTCAGCGGCAAGACGACCAATGGCGCGGTCTTCAGCGATTCTAATCCGCCCAAGCGCGCCTTGAGTACTTCCAGCGCGGTCGCCGAGGCCTGCAAGGTCAGCAACAACAATCCCGACCCGAACGGCGTGTATTTCATCTTCACCTCGACCGGTGCCGGCCATGTCAGCTACTGCGCATGGCACAGTTGGGGCAGTTGCTCCAACGGCGCACAGGTGCAGGTCGCCTACATGCCGAACATCTCGGGCTTGGCCGGCTGCAATCCGAACAGCGATGTGAGCAGCGAATCCGAAGGTTTGGCGGCGCTCGCCAACGTAACCTCGCACGAGTTCTCCGAGGCGATCACCGATCCGCGCGGAACCGGCTGGACGGACTCCAGCGGCGCCGAAAACGGCGACAAGTGCGCGTGGGCGTTCCACAACGACGTGAACTTCTCCAACGGCAGCGTGTGGAAACTGCAGATGGAATGGTCGAACAACGCCTACAACACAGGCAGCGGCTACGCGAACACCAGTGGCCAGCTGGGATGCCTGCAGTGATTTGATCGCATCGACCGATCGCGATTCGTACGCCTCGGCGGGAAACTCGCCGAGGCGTTTTTTTTGGCTCACAGCACGCCGAAACGCCGGATCATGCGGGTCTTCACGAATTGGGTCAGGCCCATGTAGGCGACGATCACCGCAGCCAGGAACAGCCAGTAGATGCCGGGCAGCGGCACGAAGCCGAACCAAGCCGCCACCGGCGAGAACGGCAGGATCATGCCGATCAGGCAGATCGCCGCGCCGGTCACTGTCAGCGGCAGGCTGGCACGGCTTTGCAGGAACGGGATGCGTCCGGTGCGAATGACGTGCACGATCAGGGTCTGCGTGAGCAGGGACTCGACGAACCAGCCGGTCTGGAACAATTTCGCGTTCGTTTGCGCGCCGAGCACGAACCACATGAACGCGAACGTGCCGTAGTCGAAGATCGAGCTGATCGGGCCGACACAGACCATGAAGCGCGCGATGGCCCGCAAGTCCCATTGGCGCGGCTTGGCCAGATATTCCGGATCGACCTCGTCGGAGGCCACCGCAGTCTGCGAAAAATCGTACATCAGGTTGTTGAGCAGCACCTGCACCGGCATCATCGGCAGGAACGGCAGCAGCGCGCTCGCGCCGATCATGCTGAACATGTTGCCGAAGTTGGAACTGGCGGTCATCTTGATGTACTTGAGCACGTTGCCGAAGACCTTGCGGCCCTCGATCACGCCTTCCTCCAGCACCATCAGGCTCTTTTCCAGCAGGATGATGTCGGCCGATTCCTTGGCGATGTCGACCGCGGTGTCCACCGAGATGCCGACGTCGGCCGCGCGCAGCGCCGGGCCGTCGTTGATGCCGTCGCCGAGGAAGCCGACGACTCGCCCGTCGCGGTGCAGGGCCTGGATGACGCGTACCTTCTGCTGCGGATTCAGGCGCGCGAACACCGGCGTGGTGCGCGTGGCGACGGTCAGGTCCTCGTCGCTCATCGCCTCGATCTGCGGACCAGTCAGGAATTTATCCACTTGTATACCGACCTGGCGGCAGACGTTGCGGGTGACCACGTCGTTGTCGCCGGTGAGGATCTTCACCGTCACGCCGTTCGCGTTGAGCGCCTGGATCGCGTCGGCCGCGCTGTCCTTGGGCGGATCCAGGAACGCGATGAACCCCATCAGGGTGAGGTCTTTTTCGTCGTCGCGCGAATAGCTCGGCTTGACCTCGATCTCGCGCACGCCCAGCGCGAGCGCGCGAAAACCGTCGTCGTTCATGTC
>JAICYA010000473.1 GCA_025934455.1 Rudaea sp. | reverse complement strand
TTCGGCACCACCGACCGCAAGAGCGCGCGCACCGAGCTGATCGTGTTGATCACCCCGCGCATCATCCGCAACCCCGAGGACGCGCGCCGCGTCACCGACGAATACCAGACCCAGTTCGAATCGCTGAAACCGATCCTGCCGGGAGGCAGTGCCAGCAGCGCGCCGGCAGCCGGAGACGACGCGGGTGCTTCCGCCGCAGCGCCTGCGGAAACCGTGCCCGCGAACGCTGCCCCGGCAGCCGCGCCATCAGGCGGCTGGGCCGTGCAGGTTGCATCCTTCACCAGCGATGCCGACGCGCGAGCCCTGCGCGGCAGGCTGCAGCAGCTTGGCTACGCGAGCTACGTCGAAAGCGCGCAGATATCCACGGGCACGGCTTGGCGCGTTCGCGCCGGTCCCGTGGTCAGCCGCGACGCCGCCGAGCGCCTGCGCACGGTGATCGCGGACAGTTTGCATATCGGCGGCATGCAGGTTGTGCAGAAGTAGCGTCCATGGGGTAACGACGCGAACCAACAGGGAGGTGTTGCGATGAAAAGTGTGGCTTGTTCGTTGTTGTGCATGGTCCTTCCTATGCTCGGCCTCGCAGCAGAGCCGCGCATCGAAGGAAGCATGCTTGTCACCGGCACGATCACCGTCAATCCACAGGGCGGTGTGCAAAGTTATGCCGTGCAGGACTTGGACAAGCTGCCGCCTGCCGTACAGCAGATCATCCAGACGACGGTGTCGCGCTGGCAGTTCGTCCCGATCAATGCCGACGGCCAAGCCGTGACGGCCAAGGCCGGCATGTCGTTGCGAATCGTTGCGGACATGGTCGACGCGCAGCACGCCACGATCCGTATCGTCGGCGCCGCGTTCGGGTGTGATGCACGGCCCAAGAGCAACCTCCCAGGCGAGTGTCCAGCCGGCACAGCCGTCCGCTACGTCCATCGGCAACCGCCCGATTATCCGATAGCGGCTCTGCAGGCTGGCGTGGGCGGCGAGGTGTTTCTGGTTCTTCAGATCGGCCGGGACGGACATGTCTCGCAAGCCGCCGTGCGACAGGTCAATCTATATAGCAGGACCGATTCGCCGACGCAGTACCGGAAGGTACTTGCGAATGCCACATTGCGTGCGGCGAGCAAGTGGCAATTCCGCGTTCCAACTGCGGGTCCGAATGCCACAAAGGATCGTTGGGTGGTGCAGGTACCGGTCAATTACACACTCGGACCGTGTTGTTCCGCACCCACCCATCGTTACGGCCAATGGAACGCGTATCTCCCGGGGCCGGTGCAGAACATTCCCTGGGATCACGAGAACACTTCGGGCGCGTCCCGCACGAGCTCCGATGCGATCGCCAGTGGTGGATTGTTTGTCAGGGACACGCGGTTCGTCCTGAAAACTGCATTGGCGGATGGCGGCAGTCGATCCTGACGGCTGTCGATTCACAGGCACGGCACCGATGCGGCGGGCAGTTCGCGTGAGCACACTCGGTTCGGTCAGGCCGCTAGACTGCGCGGATGCCCGCAACACTGACCTCCATCATCATCGTCGCTGCCGACAGCGGCGCCACGTTGCGCGAGTGCGTGGCGCGCGCGCTGGCGTCGAACCTGCCGGTCGAACTGGTCCTCGTCGACAACGCTTCACGCGACGGTGTGCCGCAGGCGCTGGCGC
>JAICYA010000076.1 GCA_025934455.1 Rudaea sp. | reverse complement strand
GGCAAATTCTTTCCGCCGCATCCGGGCGGGATCGAGCGTTTCGTCTCCGATCTGGCTGCAGCGCAGGCGGCGCGGGGCATGGCCGTGCGCGTACTTGCGCATGCGGAGCCGGGAAGCTGGCGCAGCTCCCAATTTCGCGCGCACGATGTCGAAGTGGATCTGGCGGCCTGCCACGGCCAGTTCGTCTACGCGCCGGTGAGCCCGGCCTTCCCGCGCCTGCTCGCGCGCGCGATCCGCGAGTTCAGGCCGGACGTTTTGCACATCCACACGCCGAATACTTCGGCATTCTGGGCGTTGCTCTCACCCGCCGCGCGACGCCTGCCGTGGATCGTGCACTGGCACGCGGACATCCCGCTGGATTCGCGCCGTCGCACGCTGCGCGCGGCCTATCGCTTTTACAAGCCGTGGGAGCAGGCGTTGCTGCGGCGCGCGCGTGCGGTGATCGCGACCTCGCAAGCCTATGCGGATTCCAGCGCGGCGCTGGCGCCGTGGCGGGACAAGGTCCGCGTGATTCCGATCGGACTTCCCGCTGCGCCAGTCGCGGCTGCGGCACATTCCACGTCTTGGCCCGCATCCGGCCTGCGCCTGCTTGGCGTAGGCCGGCTGAGCTATTTCAAGGGCTTCGACGTGCTGCTGCGTGCGCTCGCGCAGGTGCCGGAAGCCAGCCTCGTGCTGATCGGCGGCGGCGAATGCGACGCGGCGCTGCGTGACTTGGCGCGCGAACTCGATGTCGCCTCGCGCGTTCAATTCGTGGGGCGCCTCGACATGGATGCCACCGGACAGGCGCTTCTCGAATCGGCTTATGCGAATGCCGATGTGTTCTGCCTGCCCTCGACCGAGCGCGCCGAGTCGTTCGGCATCGTGCTGCTCGAGGCCATGCGCGCGGGATTGCCGATTGTGGCCAGCGACAGTCCCGGATCGGGCGTGGGATTCGTCGTGCGCGATGGCGAAACCGGGATGCTCGTTCCACCGAACGACGACGCCGCGCTGGCCGCGGCGCTGCGGCACCTTGCTGCGGATGCGAACCTGAGGCAACGCTACGGCGAAGCAGGCCGCCATCGATTCCAGGACGGATTCACGCTGGAACGGGTGACGCCGCTGATCTCGGGGCTTTATCGCGACATGACAGGGCCAGCAGCGTAACCGTCGCCGGTACCAGTTGCAGGATCAGGCGATTGACCGCGGTGTAGCTCTCCGCCCAGCGCGATGCGTCGGTGCAGGTGAACAGGAACGCCAGGAACGCGAATCCGAGCAGCACGAACGCGCCGAGATGGCGCAGCGCCGCGTCGTCGCGCAGCGCGCGCCAGCGCCACAACGCGATGCCCGGCGCCAGCCACCACAACAAATGCCAGTTCGGCTGCACGAACAGACTGTTCAACAGGCTCAACGACGCCTCGGCATTGAAGCGCATCGCGTACTCGCCGAGTGCGGGCACGACGATGCGGCTATGCGTGATTTCCACCCAGCCCAGCCCCGGCACCGGCAAGTCGATGCGACTGACGAAGAGCAATGCCATCAGCACGGTGGCCACGCCGGCCAAGGCGAAGCGCCGCCAGCGCCGCGGCAGGACATCGTAAGTCGCAACGGCCACGCACAGCAGCAACCAGATCGCGCCTTCGAGCTTGATCGCCGGCAACAATGCGACGCAGACGATGGCGATGGCGAGCTGTCCCGCATCGCGCTCGCGCCGCCAACGCAGCCATGCCAGCGCGGCAAAGCCGAGCATCGTGGCCAGCCACAAATCCGCGTAACCGGCCAGGGCCACGTGCACGTCGAGCAGCGGCAGCGATCCGAGCGCGTACATCGCCGCCAAGGCACGCAGGCGATCCAGTCCCAATGCGCGCCATTGACCGTAGTGGGCGAGCAGCAATCCAATCCACAACACGAACCAGGGCAGGTTGACCTGTGGCTCGACCCAGCCGCCCGCGGCACTGGCGAACCAGACCTGCATCCACGCCAGCGTGGCCGGATACGCCCACGCGATGCCGGTGTACAACTCCCGGGTCGGATGTGCGAGCCAATCGGGCATGGACACGAACGGCGCGTAGTGGCCGAGCAGGAACCAGGTCTTGGACTTGACCGCCCAGGCGTCCCAGGCGTCCCAGGGAAAGGTCGGGCGCAGCCAGACCTCGCGCAGCATCAGCCAGCCGCGCAAGACCAGCGAGGCCAGCGCGGTCGCGAGCAAGACACGAATCCACTTGTTCGCATTTTCCACTTTGTACGGTTGTGGCGGCGCCGGCGCACGCGCACGCCGCCACGCGACGAGCGCCGCAAGCACCGCCGCAACGGCCAGAGCCGGCGCGGCGCGCAGCCAGGCATGCACGGTATCCGCACGCGCGAACAGGCTCGTGGCAGCGGCCGCCAGCAGCATGCCGGCGACGACGCCATGTCCCAACGCGGCGGCAAGCCAGCCCGGCTCGCGCCGCGGCACCAGCGCCAGCCACAGTGCGCATCCGGCGGCGAGCGGCAACAGCCATGCGACCACGAACGCAAGGCTCACGGCGAGCCGCTCCGCAGCCGATACACATGCGCCAATCCGCTCTCGAAGACGGGATCCGCCGGATAGTCGCGTAGCCCGCCGACGATGGCGCCGTGTTGCGGGTCGTAGCGCCAATACGTGCTGGCATACAGCAACACCAGGCTGTCCGGCGGCAGCGCCGCGGTGCCGGCGGATTGCAGCAGCGCGACGTCATGCGGCAACAGCAGGTAGATCAGGCGCAGGAAGGCGTAGTTCGAATCCGCCGCGACCAGCAGGCGTTGGCCCGGCGGCTGCGAATCCAGCCAGTCGCCAACCTGCCCGGCCATGAAGGCCAGGTCCTGATCCGGCAGCAGATGCAGGCGATCGTCCCAACTCTTGCCGGCGTACAGGTGTTCGGTGAGCGCATGCCGGGCATTGAAATCGCGCAGCCAGCGCGCATCGAGGACGATCCACGACAACGCCGCCGCGATGCCGGCCGCGCGCAGCGTGCGCCGCCACGGCCAGCGCAACAGTATTGCCAGCACGAATACGCTGAGCAGCATGCCGGCGACCAGGGCCGGCACGGGCGAGGTGGTGCCGAAGGTGGCGCGGTCCGGCACCAGCGCGCTGATCGACTGCAGCGCCCACGGCAGGTAGGCGAACCACGACGTATGCAATGCGGCAAGACCGCCGCGCCACGAGGGCGTGGCCAGCTCCGCGCGATCGAAACGGAACGGCGTAAACGCGACGCTCGGCGGCACCAGTTGCGCGGTGGCGTATTCGACGAAGCCCAGTTCGACGATTTCCCCGCGCCACTCGGTCAGCCTGCGCAAATCCACCGTGCGCCAGCCCGTACCCGGCCAGGGAATGGTGATGCTGCGGACGTCCTGCGGCGAATCGGCACGACGGAACACGAGCGACAATTCGAGCGTGCGCGGGAAAGCCTCGAAACGGTAGCTCAGGAACGGATAATCGGCCGCGCGGATGCCGTCCATGGTCACGGACTGCAGGGCGTTGCCATCCCCGCCGACCGCGCCGACGCGCAACGCGCCCTCGTCCTGCACGCCGGCGCCGAGCACGACGCGGAATGTTTCGCCGGCCAACGACCTTGTCGATGCCGGTCGCAACGGCGTACGCCACGACATGCCCGCCGCCCAGCCCAGCACGACGATCCACACCAGCGCCAACGCGACGGCGCACGCGGCGCGGCGGATCACGCGGCGGCTTCCAGGCGCGCGAGTTCCGCGGCGGAGAATCCCGCGGCAAGTCGCGCATCCCTGTTGAACGGCCCCTTCAGCGCGCCGCGCGCATGTTCGGCAATCAGCACGGCGAACGTCGCGTCGGGGTCGCGGCCCTCGCGCTCGCAGCAATAAACGAACCAGCGCGAACCGGCGGCTACGTGCGCGACTTCCTCGCGCAGGATGATTTCGAGAATCTCCGCGCTGGCGGCATCGCCGACGTCGCGCAAGCGCGCGATCATGCCGGGCGTGACGTCGAGTCCGCGCGCCTCGAGCACGCGCGGCACTAGGGCCATGCGCGCGAGGCACGAATCGGCCGTCTTTACCGCCATTTCCCAGAGCCCGTCGTGGGCGTCGAAATCGCCGTAGCTGCCGCCGAGTTCACCCAGGCGCGCCTGCAGCATTGCGAAGTGCCGTGCCTCATCGGCGGCGACCCCGACCCAGTCGCGATAGTAGTCGCGCGGCATGCCGCGGAAACGGTAGACCGCGTCCCAGGCCAGGTTGATCGCGTTGAATTCGATATGGGCGACGGCGTGCAGCAGGGCCAGGCGGCCTTCCGAAGTGCCGAGCCCACGCGGCGGCAATGCCCGCGGCGAAACCAGGCACGGCCGCGGCGGCCGCCCCGGCACGGCGATCGGTTCCGGCGGCGGCGCGTTGGCGTCCAGCCCCGTGCGTCCTGCGCTGAAATCCACCGCCGCTTGCGCAGTCGCCGCCAGTTTGGCGGCTGGATCGGACAGCCGCAGGCACAGCGCAGCGCAGGCGAACACACTGCCGGCATCGTTTCGTCGAATCACGCCCATCTCCATCCCTGCGCAGCTATTGTGCCAGAGGCGCGACGAGCCGCGACCGGCATTGGGTCACGCAATCGCCACGCCGCGGTTCAGGCTTTGCGGCGTTGGCTCTTGGCCTGATCCGAGCGCGCGAATTCCAGGTCGCGCAGGTAGGTCGGCTCCACGCCGGTGACGTATTCGCCGTTGAAGCACGAACTGTCGAAGCGCGTGAGCTTTTCGTTGCCCTCGGCGACAGCGGCTTCCAGGTCGGCGAGATCCTGGTAGACGAGCCAGTCGGCGCCGATCAGTTCCTGCACTTGCTGCTCCGTGCGATCGTGGGCGACCAGTTCCGCCGGCGCCGGCATGTCGATGCCGTAGACGTTGGGAAAGCGCACCGGTGGCGCGGCCGAGGCGAAGTAGACTTTCTTCGCGCCGGCATCGCGCGCCATCTGGATGATCTGTTTCGACGTCGTGCCGCGCACGATGGAATCGTCGACCAGCAGCACGTTCTTGTTACGGAACTCGAGCTCGATCGCGTTCAACTTGCGGCGCACCGATTTCACGCGCTCGCTCTGCCCCGGCATGATGAAGGTGCGGCCGATGTAGCGGTTCTTGACGAACCCTTCGCGCATCGGGATGCCGAGCGTCTGCGCCAGCGAACTGGCCGCCGTGCGCGCGGTGTCGGGAATCGGGATCACGGCGTCGATGTCGTGTTCGGGCTTCAGGCGCGCGATTTTGGCGGCAAGGCGCTCGCCCATGCGCAGGCGCGCCTTGTACACGGAGACATCCTCGATCATCGAATCCGGCCGCGCCAGGTACACGTACTCGAAGATGCACGGCGCGTGCGGATAACCCTCGGCGCAGTGCCGGCTGTGCAGGTGGCCATCGTCGGTCAGCAGCACCGCCTCGCCCGGCGCCACGTCGCGCAGACGCTTGAAACCGAGGATGTCGAGCGCCACCGATTCGGACGCCACCGCGTATTCCTTGCCCGCATCGGTACTGCGCTCGCCGAGCACGAGCGGACGGATGCCGTAAGGATCGCGGAACGCGACGATGCCGTAGCCGAGCAGCAGCGAGACGATGGCATAGCCGCCGCGCGCGCGCGTGCACGCCGGCGACGGCCTTGAAGATGTGGTCCGGGGTGAGCGCGTGGCGCTCCTGGATTTGCAACTCGTGGGCCAGGATGTTGAGCAGGATTTCCGAATCCGAATCGGTGTTGATGTGGCGGCGGTCGTCCTCGTACATCTCGCGGCGCAGCGACTCGGTGTTGACGAGGTTGCCGTTGTGGCCGAGCGCGATGCCGTAGGGCGAGTTGACGTAGAAGGGCTGGGCCTCGGCCGTGCTCTCCGATCCTGCCGTCGGATAACGGCAGTGGCCGATGCCGATGCGGCCGCGCAGCTTGAGCATGTCCGCGGTGCCGAATACGTCGCGCACCAACCCCGCGCCCTTGTGCAGGCGCAGGCGCTCGCCGTCGACCGTGGCGATGCCGGCGGCGTCCTGGCCGCGGTGCTGCAGCACGGTGAGCGCGTCGTACAGCGAGGCCGCGACTTCGGATTTTCCGACGATGCCGATGATGCCGCACATGGAGGATTCGCCTTCTTGGATCAGACCGCGGAATGGTTGTGAGGGTCCGGCGCCTTCTGCGGCACCACCGGTATCTGCGGCAGGATGCCGCGCAAATCAAGGTACTTCGTGGCCTCTGGCGGCAGTCGCGCCGACAGCCATTGTGCATAGCCCTGGAACGCGGGCAGCAGTTGCGACTGGTGCCACCACGGATCGCGCGGCAGCGGCGTGAAGCCGAGCAGCAGCACGGTGATGGTGACCAGCGCGAGCCCCCTCACCAGCCCGAACACCATGCCGAGCAGGCGGTCGCTACCCGACAATCCGCTGCCCGCAACGAGCTTGCGCATCAGAAAATTCACCACTCCGCCCACCAGCAACACTGCAAAAAAGCAAAGGCCGTAGCCGAGCAAAAGGCGGATCGACGGCTGCTCGATCGCCGTGAATCTTGCCGCAAGCGCATCACCGAACTGCCAGGCAAACCAGAACGCCAGCACCCAACCCGCCAACGCCAGCACTTCGCCGATGAAACCGCGCACGAGGCCCATCAGTACCGAAAGGCCCAGCACGGCGATGATGCAGTAATCGGCCCAATTCATGCCACAGCCCCTATCCAACTCTCGCTGCGCAAGAGTTGGATCGCCCCCTTGACTCAAGGGGGCCAAAACGAACAGCCATCATGGTTTGCCTCTCACGGCACGGTCACAATGATGCCTTTCACTTTTAACTTCGCGTCGATATCGCCACGCGCCTTGTCGGCGCCGGCGCGGTCGGCGTAGGGACCAGCGCGAACTTTCCACAATGCCGCGTCGCCGCTGCCGGCACGCTCGACGAATCCCGCGAAGCTCGCCACGCGCAGACGGTCGCGCAACTTGTTCGCCTCGGCCTCGGACTTGAACGCGCCCAACTGCACGGCCCAGCCGCCGGCACGATTGGCCGGCAGGGCATTTGCGGGCGCATCGGCGGCTGGCTGCGCCGCGACGGCAAGTTCGATCACGCTGCTCGGCACCTTCGGCTCGGCCTGCCTGATCTTCGCGCGCGCGGTTTCCGCGGCAGCGCGGTCCGCGAACGGGCCGACCCGCACGCGTTGCATGGACTTGCCCTGGTAATCGGCGGCCTCGTCGTAGGCGGCGAATCCGCGCTTCTTCAGTGCGGCGACCAGCGCATCGGCATGGCCGCGGTCGGCGTAAACGCCCAGGTGCACCGCGAAGCGACCTTCTGCTGCCACTGCGCTTGGCGGCAAAGCCGCTGGCGCCGCGGTGGGTGGCGCAGGCTTCGGTGCTTCGGCCTGGACAGGCGCCGGCTTCGGCGCTTCGACAGGCTTCGCGGGAATCGGTGCGGAGTTCTCCGGATGCGCATCCACCACCGGCGCCGCGTGCGTATCCACGGTGACGACCTTGTCCGGATTCGCGGTCGGTGCCGCTGCGGATTCCGTGCCGGTCACCGGCAGGGTGCGGGTCTGGAAATCGCGGTCGGGCGGCTTGGGGATGTCGAGGTTCAGCGTCGTGTTCTGCGGCTGCGGCGGCGCATTGCCCAGGAACATGGGTACGAAGATCACAGCCAGCGCGATCAGCACGGCGGCGCCGATCAGGCGTTGTTTCAGTGCGGAATCCATGAGCGGCTCCTCGACAATCGGCGTGATTACATCGGCGCGATTATACCCGCTGCGGTCATCCGTAACCTGTACGCCGCGCCCATTCCAGGGTCGGCGCGGCGACGAAAAACGAGCCGAATGCGAGGATGCGATCGTCCGCCGCGGCCTGTTCCAATGCGGCATCGAGCGCGGCATTGACAGCGGTGCATTCGAGCGTCGTCGCCGCAGGCATGCGTTCGCGCAGTTGTACGGCGCTCAGGCCGCGCGGACTGTCGGCGTCGAGTCCGCACAGATGCCACCGTGCGATCTGCGCCACGAGCGGAGCAACGATTCCGCCAACATCCTTGTCCGACAGCG
>JAICYA010000402.1 GCA_025934455.1 Rudaea sp. | reverse complement strand
GCGCGAGGGTCGCGATCACCACTTCCTCGGCGACGCCTTTTTCGCGCAGGCGCAGCGCTTCTTCCAGCGCAATGTCGTCGAACGGATTGGGCGACAGTTTGACGCCGTCGGTCACGACGCCGCTGCCGTCCGGTTTGACCTGGATGCGCACGTTGTAATCGACGACGCGCTTGTAGCCCACGAGTATCTTCATGTTTCCGCTTTCCCGATGCTGCGGCCCGCGTGTGCGGGCGAAAGGAATGCGGATTCTACCGCGCCAGGATGGCCTTGGCGAAGCGCGCGGCCGAGCCCGCCGCGTGGGCGAAGAACAGCGAGGGTTCGGTCAGTTCCAGTTCCAGCACGCACGGTGAACCATCCGCGTTGCTGCCTTGATCGACATGCAACAGGTCGACACGCGCATACAGCAACGTGCCGAACGGAATGGCCGCCAGCGTGCGTTCGGCGAGCGCGAGTTCCGCGGCGCTTGGCTGGCGCGGCGTGATGTGTTCGGCGGCAAACAGCGCCCGCGTCGGGCCTTCGCCGCGGCGCAGCAGCGGACCCTTGCGGATCGCATGCGAGAATTTTCCGTCGAAGAAGACCAGCGCGGTTTCGCCGTGTTCATCGACGCGGTCCAGGTAAGGTTGCAGCAGCACGCTGCGCTTGCCTTCGAGCAGGCGCTGCACATGCGCGGTCGCCGCGTCGCGTTCGCTCGCGTGATAGCGCTGCGCGTCGCGCGAGCCGGCGCCGATCGCTGGCTTGGCCACGAATTCATCGGCTGGATGCGCGCGTCGGAACGCGGCCAATGCCACGGTCGCGTCGTCACCCGGTTCCACAAACATGCTCGGAACGATGGCGACGCCGGATTTGTCCAAGTCGCGCAAATAGTGCTTGTCGGTGTTCCAGCGGATCACCGGCAGCGGATTGAGCAGCTTCGTCCGCGCCGCCGTGCGCTCGGCCCAGGCGAGGAATTCCGGCAGGCGCTGCGTGTAATCCCAGGGCGAGCGCAGCAGCGCCAGATCGAAGCGCGGCCAGTCGATGCCGGCGTCATCCCAGGCCGCGATGGTGACGTCCGCACCGGCTTCGCGCAGCGCGGATTCGAGCGGAGCGAGGTCTTCGTCAAGGTCGCGCGCGGCATTGGCGGTGACAAGGGCGATGCGGTGCGATGGCATGGAGTCGAATCCGGGCAAAACGCGCTTTATACGCCAAAATCCGCCCTGGCGGCTGGAAAGCGCCGGGCGTTTTCGTCACCATAGCGCAAGCGTTCATGGAGTCAGCGATGCGCCGGTTGCCGTTCGCCCTGTTTGCGCTTCCGATCGCGGTTTTCGTCGCGCCGCCGGCGCGCGCGCAGAATCCCGATCCGATGGATATCCGCGCCTGCACGGCAATTCAGGGCGATGCGCAGCGACTCGCCTGCTACGACCGCGCCACGCACCGCGACGACACGGTGGCGGCCGAACAGAAGCTGGCCGACGAAGCCGTGCGCAAGACCGGCGTGTTCCGGCAGGTGAAGCCGGAAACCGAAATTGCGGCGATTGCGCCGCGCTCGCTGCTCGACAGCCGCTGGGAGCTGGAGCCGGACAGCAAGCTCGGCACGTTCAACCTGCGCAGCTACCAGCCGGTCTACGTGATGCCGTTTTTCGCCACCAGCCGGCGCAACAGCCTGCCGTCCAGCCCGAATCCCGTCGACACGGTGACGCAGAAGCAACAGCTCGACAATGTCGAGGCGAAGTTCCAGCTCAGCCTCAAGACCAAGGTCTGGCAGGGCGTGTTCGGCGATGCCGGCGACCTGTGGGTCGACTATACGCAGTCTTCGCGCTGGCAGGTCTACAACGTGCCGCAGTCGCGGCCGTTCCGCGAGTCCGATTACGAACCGGAGGCACTGCTCGTGTTCGGCACCGGCTACAGCGTACTCGGCTGGAACGGCCACCTGTTCGACATCGGCATCGACCACCAGTCCAACGGACGCAGCGACCCGTTCTCGCGCAGCTGGAACCGCGTGGTCGCGGACTTTGGCTTCGAGCGCGGAAACTGGATGGTGCGGCTGCGCCCCTGGTGGCGCATTCCCGAGGCGCGCAACGACGACAACAACCCGGACATCGCCGATTACGTCGGGCGCGGCGAAATGCAGGTGCTGCATTTCTGGAACGACCAGGAATTCAATCTCACGCTGCGCCATTCACTGCGCGGTGGCGCTGCGAACCACGGCTC
>JAICYA010000340.1 GCA_025934455.1 Rudaea sp. | reverse complement strand
GATCGCGACAACATCCTGCGTCCGGACACGACGCTGGAAAAGCTCGCAACGCTCAAGCCCGCGTTCGACAAGACCTCGGGGCAGGGCACGCTGACGGCGGGCAACTCCACGGCCCTGTCGGACGGCGCTTCGGCGGCGCTGCTGGCGAGCGACGCCTGGGCCAGCGAACGCGGCATCACGCCGCTTGCGTATCTCACGCATGCCAAGGTCGCGGCGGTGGATTTCGTGCACGGCGAGGGCTTGCTGATGGCGCCGACCATCGCCGTGTCGCGCATGCTCGATGCCGCCGGATTGACCCTGCAGGATTTCGACTACTACGAAATCCACGAAGCGTTCGCCGCGCAGGTGCTGTGCACGCTGCGCGCGTGGGAAAGCACGGACTACTGCAAGAATCGTCTTGGCCGCGACAAGCCGCTCGGCTCCATCGATCCGGCCAAGCTCAACGTCAATGGTTCGAGTCTGGCGCTCGGCCACCCGTTCGCCGCAACCGGTACGCGTCTCATCGCGACGATGGCGAAGTTGCTGGCGGACAAGGGCACGGGCCGCGGTCTGATCTCGATCTGCACCGCCGGCGGCATGGGCGTGACCGCGATCGTGGAGCGGCCGTAAGGCACGAGCGAGCTGGTGCGGCACGACCCGAAATCGCGGCATTCGTGGCTGCTGGCCGCCGCGGCCGCAGCGTTGTGTCTGGGCGTCCTGCGCGCGCTGTATCTGGAAAGGATCGGCAGCGAATACACCTCGTGCCACGGCTGTTTCGTGGTCCCGGCATTGGGCCACGATGCGCGGCTGTTGTGCGTGATGTTCGCCGTGTTGGCGTTCGCGGCCGCATCGCCGTGGCGCTGGCCGGCGCGGATTGCGCGAGTCCTGGTGGCACTTTGCATCCTTGCACAGGCCACCGATCTGGTTTTGCTGCGGTTGTTCACGCAGCGGTTTTATATCGCCGACCTGTTGCGTTTTTCCGGCGATGCGGCCGCCGGTTGGAGCGTTGCGCGCGCGCAATTTTTCTCGATCAACGGCATCGGTTATGCCGCCGCCGCGGCGATCGTGCTGGTCGTACTGGCGGGATTGATCGCGGGCGCGCGTGGTACGCCGAAGCAGGCGCGGGTCCTGCTCGTGCTCGCGGCGGCCAGCGCGCTGTTCGCCGTTGCCGCGATGTGGATGCCGTTGCGCTACGTGCACGAAGAATACGTCGGCAACGTGGTGGAAGTGAACCTGCCGCAGGGTCGCGCCCGCGAGTTTTTGCCGGCGTATGCGCAAAGCGTGCTGCAAGCTGACAAGGGCGTCCCGCAGACCTGCGCCGCCGGCGCACGCAGTGGCCGCAATATCGTCATCGTGATCACGGAGTCGTTATCGGCTTATCAAAGCGCACTGCTCGGCGGCGCGCACGACTGGCTGCCGCGGCTGGATGCATTGGCACGCGCCAACCATTATTTCACCCGGTTCTATGCCAACGGTTTCACCACCGATGGCGGGGAAGCGGCGATTTTCACCGGACGCCCGCCACTGATACCGCCGGGAAGCGACTGGTATACCCTCGACGCATTCGGTCCCGGTCCCGACACCTTGCCCGGCATCGCCCATCGCGCCGGGTACTCCATCGAGTATTTCACCACGGCGAGCCTTGCGTTCTTGAATTCCGGCGCATGGCTGCACGCCTTGCACTTCGACGCGGTGGAAGGCGGAGAAAATTCGTACTACTCCAGGATGCGGCACTGGCAATTCGGCGCCGCCGAGGATGCGGCCTTGTTCGGCCGCTTCGAGCAGTGGCTGGACGCGCGCCATGATCCACGCCCCTTCGTCGCCGTGCTGCTGACTGTGAGCAGCCATCCGCCGTTCGTGAATCCGCGCACGGGCGAGATCGATCCGGAAGGAACGTTCCACTACGTCGATGACCAGCTCGTCGATTTCCACGACGCACTGGCGCGCCGCGGATTCCTCGACAACGGGATTCTCATGATCACCGGCGACCACCACGCCATGACGCCGATCGATCGCGAGGAGTACGCGAAATTCGGCGAACGCTCGTTCGCGCGCATCCCGCTGGTCGTTGCCGGCGCCGTGGACATGCCGAACGTCGTGGATGCGTCGTTCCAGCAATCCGATTTTCCGGCATCGCTGGCGCACATCATGGGAGTGGATTATTGCCGGACCCCGTTCAACGGGATTTTTCTCGATCCGCGGCCGCAACCGCCGCGCTACGTGGTGCAGGCGCGCGGCGACGATCGCAACCGCGTGGACGTGTACTACGACGATCGCGTCGCCAGCTACATGCAGAACGGCGATGCCAGCGACTGGACAGGCACGCCACCGCCACAGGCGGACATGGTGGCCGCATGGATCAATGCGCAGCGCCTGCGCAACATGAGTCCCGCTGGCAAAACGCCGTGAGCGCCGCCCTCAGGTGAACTTGAAGCGCGGCGTGAAGTTGCCGCTCGGCGCATAGGACTGGCGCCGGTTGCGCATGCGCGCCTGCAGTTCCGCGCGGCGATCTTCCAGCCATTCCTCGCGGCCGAGCTTGGCCGCGTCGGCGCCGCGCGCGGCGGCGTCCTGGCTGCGGTAATCGCAGAAATCGCTGTACGCGTCGATCTCGGGTTTGAGCACGCCCTGCACGACTTCAATCATGATCGCGTCGTCGAGGAAGCCCAGCACCGGCACGTTGTCCGGAATGAGGTCTTCCGGGTCGGAAAAATAGGTCAGCGCGGAAACCACGCGGCTCTTGTCGTCGGCGGACAGGCCCCAACCCTCGTCGGCGGCCATGGCAACGAGATTTTCCACACAGGCCAGGCGCGAACGCACGAATTCCGGCATCTGCTGAG
>JAICYA010000021.1 GCA_025934455.1 Rudaea sp. | reverse complement strand
GCGGGCAGCAGCAGCGCGTGGCCATTGCCCGCGCCATCGCGCTCGAGCCGCGCGTGATGCTGTTCGACGAGCCGACCAGTGCGCTTGATCCCGAGCTTGTCGGCTCGGTGCTGGCGGTGATGCGCTCGCTCCGCGAGTCGGGCATGACCATGATCGTGGTGAGCCACGAGATGGGCTTTGCGCGCGCGGCGGCCGATCGCGTGGTGTTCATGGATCACGGGCTGATCGTGGAGCAGGGGCCGCCGGCCCAGATCTTCGAAGCCCCCGCGCACGAGCGTACCCGCACTTTCATCGGCCAGATCCGGCAGCATTGATGATCGCTTTGCCGAGAATCCCGCTGGCAAGGCGTAACGGGAGGCATCCGGATCGGATGTGGAGCATGTGCAATGGCCGCCACTGAAGCCAGACCGTGCGAGCATCGAGGCATGGCATTGCGCTGTCCGCATTGCGGCGGCCATGCGTTCCGCATGCGCGAATATGCGTTGCGTACGCTGGACGACGAGATGTACCGCTTGCCATGGGCCGCGGACTCCGTAAGAGCGTACATTTGCGGACGCTGCGGGAACATGCAGTGGTTCGCCTGGAATTCCACGGCGCCGGGGGAAAGTGCAAATCCGGGCGCTGCCGCCTCGAAAGCGGGCCGGTAATCGCGCAAATGGTACTTGCACGGGGCCGGGAAACAGGTGTGCGTCGCATGCCGTCGCCGGCTTTGCGCGAATGGCCCGAGCCTTTTGAATTGCAGTGCCGGTATGCCTAGAATCGACATCGACATCAACGGATCGCCGCCGTGTTCTACAAATTCCTGGATGCCGTTCCGGACGCGATGATCCTGGTCGATCGCGACGGCCGTATCGTGAGCGTGAACACCCAGGCCGAGCAACTGTTCGGCTACGACCGGCAGGAACTGGTTGGCGCGCCGATCGAACGACTGATGCCGGAGCACGTGCGCCGCATGCACGAGGCCCACCTCAAGGGTTACGTGGCCGCCCCTCACGCGCGGCAGATGGGCAACGGGCAGGAACTCGCCGGGCTGAAGCGAGACGGCACCCGATTCCCGGCGGAAATCGCCCTCAGCCCGGTCGACACTCCTGAAGGGCAGATGTTCCTGGCCGCGGTGCGCGACGTTTCCGAAACGCATCGCGCCCATCAGGCGCGAACGCGGGTGCACTATGACGCCTGTGTCGCCAGGATCGGACAAATCGCGCTGGCCGCGACAAACCTCGGCGAGGCGATCGAGGACACCCCGGAACTGGTTGCGCAGACGCTTGGCGCCGACGCCGCCCTCATCGCACTGCGTACCCTGAATCGCCTCAAGGAACCCAGCGTGCAGGCATCCTACGGCATCGACCGCAGCATGGTCGAGGCATTGCCATGGCCGCTGCAGCTCTTGTCGGACGAAACCACAGCACGTGCCGTCTGCGTTCCGGGATTTCGCAGTCACGCATTGATACCGCTGATCGATCGCGGCGAAACGGCGGGAATCCTGCTGGTGCTGAGCAGGGCGAACCGCGAGTTCGATCGCGAAGCCATGCATTTCCTGCAATCGGTCGCGAACCTGCTCGCGGTCGCGATGCAGCGCATTCGTGTGGAGGAACAGCTGGCGCACGCGCAGCGCCTGGAGAGCGTCGGGCAGCTCACCGGCGGCATCGCACACGATTTCAACAATCTGCTGACGGTGATCAGCGGCAATTTGCAGATCCTTGAAGACGAACTCGCCGACCGGCCCGCTGCCCGCGAGATCGTCGGCAACGCGCTGCGTGCAGCCGGTCGCGGCGCGGAACTTACGCACAAACTGCTGGTGTTCGCGCGGCGCCAGCGTCTTGCCCCGCGGGCCAGCGATCCGCACAGGCTGCTCGAGGAACTCGCGTCGATGCTGCGGCGAACGCTCGGCGAATCGGTGCAGCTGGCAATCCGCGTTGCAGACGGCGTTGTGCCGGTTTTCGCCGATCCCGCCCAACTCGAATCGGCCTTGGTCAATCTGGCGCTGAACGCGCGCGATGCCATGCCGCGCGGCGGCGAACTGACGCTCACGGCAGAGCAGCGGCTCATTGCGGACGATGCGGCGAGCCAGGAACTCAAACCTGGCCACTATGTCGTTTTCGGCGTACGCGATACCGGTCTTGGCATGGCGAAGGAAGTGCTCGCGCGCGCATTCGAGCCGTTCTTCACGACCAAGGGGGTCGGCAAGGGCAGTGGTCTGGGCCTGAGCATGGTCTACGGTTTCGCCAAGCAGTCGGGCGGCCACGTGCAGGTACACAGCAAACTGGGATACGGCACGGGCGTGGAACTGTATCTGCCCGCGGCGCAGACAACGGAAATGCCCAGGGATGCCGCGCCAGCGATTTCGCCCCCGCGCGGCCGGGAGACGATCCTCGTCGTGGAGGACGAAGCCGCCGTGCGCGAGATCGCCATCGCGTTCCTGCGTTCGTTCGGCTACACGGTGCTGTCGGCAGCGCGCGCGGAGCCGGCGCTGGAAATGCTTTCCGCGCACGGCGAAATCGCGCTGTTGTTTTCCGATGTCGTGCTCGGCTCGGGCATGAGCGGCAAGGAGCTCGCCGTCGCCGCGCGCCGACTGCGCCCGATGCTTGGTGTCCTGCTGACGTCCGGGTACGAGCCTGACGCGGCAGGGCCGGACGCGGACGAGTTCGCCCTGTTGCCCAAGCCGTACCGGCGCGAAGAGTTGTCCGGGGCGGTGCGCGCGATCCTCGATCGGCGCTGATTTTCCGACCGTGCGCGACACGCCGGGCTCACGCACGTCTGCGCGCCGGGTCGGGATCGATGGCGGCGGCGCTGCGCAGTCCGAGGAACACGATGGCCAGGAGAGCCAGGATGCGCAAGCCCGACACGATGCTCATGAATCTGCGCAGCGCTGGATCGGGGCTGCGGGATTACGCGAGCGCCATGTCAGGGGAGCGAGGTCGAGTTGGCGCGCGAGTTTGTTCCAGGTTTCGAGATCGGATGCCTTGGGTTCGTTGCAGATGCTGAGCGGACAGGCAATGCGTTCGTCCAGCCAAGGCTGGATGGCGGCGCGCAAGCGCAATTGTGCCGCGACATCCGCGCCTGCGGCGTCGGCAGCCGGATTGGCGCCGGCCGCACACGGGAGCGGGTCCAGCGCATCGGCGACGCCGTTGGCGAACAAGGCAAGACGCGGTTGCGATCGGATCGCCGTCAATCGGCCATGGCGCAGGCCATGCTTCGTCGCCGCCTCGATCAATTCGCTCCGGTATCCGCGCCGTTGCGCCTGCGCATTCCAGTCGCCATCGCATCGGGCCCGTGCGCCGCGATCGCGTGCCAACACGATCGAGCCAGACACGCAACCTTGTGCCATCGCTCGCGCGATGTTCGCGGCCTGGGCGCGGCCCGCATCGCTGTCGTAGGCAAAACCGAGCAATGCCAGGGCATCGCTGACACCGAATATCCCTACGCTTGCGCCCGGTGCGCTGCGTGATGCGCCGTCAGCCGCCAGGGCCGCCGCATCGTCGAGCGCGTGGACCGAGAGTGCGGCCACTTCCTCGAAATGCGCGAGATCGAAATACCGATGCCTCGATCCGGCGGCACGCACGAAGCTTGCCGCATTCAGAACCGCATGCAGGTCGTGAGCGCTCCATTGCGGCGCGGGCGTGCCCGCGGTGGCGGATACGCGTTCGTCGAGCAGCAAATGCCAGCCTTCGAAGGCGTCGATGAGGCGGCGCTTGTAACCGGGCCGGCGCGACGCGTCCCCGGCGAGTGCCGAGGCCAGGCGCTCCCACGTGTCTTCGAGGGTGACATCGCGCAATTGCCCGTCGTCACGCCAGCGAAACCAGGTGTCCCAGGCTTCGACGGCCTGGGCGTTGACAAACGGGCTGGGCGACGCGCCGCCGTCGATCGTCGTGGAAACCTTCATGCGTCACACCGTACGCGGCGGCAAGCGTGCCGTGTTGAGCAAGATCAATTGCACGGCGCGTGCCGGTTCAGCCGTTACAGTCCGTTACACAGTGTTTCCGCCGAGTCATGTTGCGGTCGCGGCTGGGTTGGAGGATGTCGCCGAACCCAATCGTCCACCCGGAGAGCACCATGTTCGATGCAGCAACATCCAAGCCGACTGCCGTTGCCGAGGTGCCGAGGGACTGCGTCTTGCTGGGCGGCATGGCGCTGGAGGAACTGCGTGCACACGTGCCCGCGGCACGGCGCCAGCTGAGGGCAGGGCAATGCCTGCATCGCGCCGGCCAGCCGTTCCATGCGCTGTATCTCGTTACCAGCGGGTCTCTCAAGACCAGCATCATCGCCGCCGATGGACGCGAGCAGGTTACCGGATTCTGCATGCGCGGCGACCTCTTGGGCGTGGAATCGATCGGGATGGCGGACTATGCCGGCGATGCGATCGCCCTCGATGCCAGCGTGGTATGGGAACTGTCTTATCCAGCCGTGCTCCATGCGTGCGCGCGCATCCCGCAACTGCATGCGCAACTGACGCGTGCGCTTGCCGCGCAAATCCGCAGTACGCACAGCTGGATGCTGGCTTTGGGCACGCTCAGTGCCGAACAACGCGTCGCCGCATTCCTGCTCGATGTCGCCGCGCGCCATGCGGCGCTGGGTTTCAGCGCCCGCCAATTCGTGCTGCACATGAGCCGTGCCGACATGGGCAGCTTTCTCGCACTCAAGCACGAAACCGTCACGCGTGCGCTGTCGGCGTTGAGTGCACAGGGCTGCGTGTGCGTGAAGTGGCGCGAAGTGCAAATCCTCGACGCGGGCAGGCTGCACGCCATCGCGCGCGATGGGGACAGCGCTGGCGAGCAGACGAAAGCGGGCCGGGAACTGCGTGCGCCGTCACGGCCGGCTAATCGCGGCGAGGCGATCCTGGCTGCGGCGTAAACGCCCCTGCGTGGCGGCACGCTGGTCAGACCCGCTGCACGCGCGGGGTGAACACGTAGCCCGCGCCGCGCACGGACTTGATCAGTTCCGGATTTGCGGCGTCGCGCTCGATCTTGCGCCGCAGGCGACCGACCTGGACGTCGATCGAGCGGTCGAAGGGACCGGCCTCGTGGCCGTGCAACTGGCTGACCAGCTGGTCGCGCGACAACACGCGGCCCGGCGCACCGAGGAATGCGACAAGCAATTCGTATTCGCCGGTGGTCAGTTGAATCCGGGCACCGTCCTGCCCCTGCAGGCTGCGCATCTGCGCATCGAAGCGAAAACCGGCGAATTCCACCGCGTTTGCAGCGCCGCCGCGCGACTGCGCTGTTGAAATCCGGCGCAACACGCTGCGTACGCGCGCCAGCAGTTCGCGCAGGTCGAACGGCTTGGCGACGTAGTCGTCGGCCCCGAGCTCGAGGCCGACGACCTTGTCGACAGGCTCGCCGCGGCCGGTAACGATGACGATGGCTCCCGTCCAGTGCGCGCGCAGGTATCGCGTCAGTTCCAGGCCGTCCTCTCCCGACAGCCCCAGATCGAGCAGAATGACGTCGACCGCCTGTTGCGCGATGGTCATCCGCATTGCCACGCCGTCGCTTGCGGCACTCACGCGAAAACCATGCCCGCCGAAATAGCGCAGGATCAATGCGCGGATTTCCGGATCGTCATCGACGATCAGAAGGTGCGGCTGCAAAACCTGATCGGTGCCGGCATTGAGTTCCATGGCCTGCTTGCGGTTCGCGAAAGCCGGCGCCAATCTTAGGGTTTTCGACACCGCAGTTCAAAGCGCAGGCCGGGACCGGCCATGAAGTTCCGCGGCGGCTTGTGCGATTTCGCTCGTGACGTCGATCGCGTTGGTCTCGTGACGGATCGTGTTGCACGTCGCGATGACCCTGGGGCCGGCGGCGCGCAGCGTCGGCAGCGCGTCGCCGCAGAACAGGGCGTGCACGCCGATGCAAACCGGCGCCTGTCCGAGTTCGCGCAACCGCAGCGCGGCCGCAGCCATCGTCCGCGCCGTCGAGATGATGTCGTCGACGAGTACCGGCGTGCGCCCGGGCCAAGCCGCGATGTCAGGCACGGACACGGCGACGTCGCGATCGCCACGGCGATCCTTGCGCAGCGCGATCCACGGGCAGCCGACGTGCCCGGCGATCGCTGCCGCCCACTGCGCGCTTTCCTCATCGGGGCCCACGATCAAGGGTTGCGCGACGTTCTCGACGATCCATCGGGCGATCGGCGTGGTGGATGAGGCGATCGCGGTGGGTATCGGGTAGATTTCATCGAGCGTGCGATAACGGTGCAGGTGCGGGTCCATCGTCACCAGCCAGTCGACTGCGCGCGCGAGCCAACGTGCGAAAGTCCGCGACGCGATCGCTTCGCCCGCGTTGAAGCGCGCATCCTGGCGCATGTACGCAAGATACGGCGCGACCAGGCCGACGCGCCGCGCGCCGCATTCGCGCGCAGCATCCGCGGCAAAGAGCAGGCCGCAGACCTTGTCGTCGGGTTGCTCGAGACCGCACACCAGAATCACGTCGCGGTCTTTTGGCAACGTCATCAGCCGCACATGGGTTTCGCCGTCGGGAAAGCGCCGCAGCGATACCGGCGCGATCTCGCCGTGCACGCGCGACGCGATCGCCGCGGCCAGCGGTTCATGCCCCGCCCAGGCATAGATCATGGGATTCATGTCGGCGCCATTTTGATCACGCCGGTTTGTCGCCGCGCGTAGTCGAGTGCGTAGGCAAGCTCGCCGGGCGACTCGGCGTGCACGGCGTAAAGCGGTTGCCTTGCCTGCACGCGCGAACCGACGGCCGCAAGCAGGTCGACGCCGGCACCGCGCGCGCGCGGCGCGCCGGCGAGCTTGGCGATGCGCGCCAGGCGCCGGTTGTCGATGCGTGCGACCGTCCCCGCGGCATCGGCTTCGATCACGTGGCACTGCCGGGCGACGACGGGTTCGCGAAGGCCGCCCTGCGCCAGCGCGATCGCCTCGAACTTGCGCCACGCGCGCCCGTCGTCGAGCACGGCGCGCGCCAGCGCCGCACCATGCCCCGGCGCTGCGCGACCGGCATGTTCGAGGATGCGCCCGGCCAGATCGAGTGCGCGTTCGCGCAGATCGGCGGGTGCCTGCGGCTCGTTGCGCAGTACGGCCAGCACGTCGCGGGCCTCGAGTGCCGGGCCGATGCCGCACCCGACCGGTTGCGTCCCGTCGGTGAGGGCGACCTCGACGTCGAGTCCCAGAGTGCGCCCGACTTCGACCAGGTGCGCGGCGAGCGTGTTCGCCGCGGCTTCACTGCGGATTTTCGCGGTCGGGCCGACCGGTATGTCGATCAGGGCGTAGGTCGATCCCGCCGCGACCTTTTTCGAGATCACCGAAGCGATCATCTGCGCTTCGCTATCCAGGTCGAGCGGGCGTTCCACGCGGATGAGGATGTCGTCGACCGGGCTGAGGTTCACGCTTCCGCCCCAGATGATGCATCCGCCTTCGGCTTCGACCACTTTGCGCATGGAGGCGACGTCGAGCGCCACCGGCGCCAGCGTCTCCATGGTGTCGGCGGTCCCCGACGGCGAGGTGATCGCGCGCGAGGAGGTTTTCGGGATCGTCAGGCCCAACGCCGCGACGATCGGCACCACGATCAGCGTGGTCCGGTTGCCGGGTATGCCGCCAATGCAGTGCTTGTCCAGTACGTGTTGCTGCGGCCAGCGCAGGCGCGTTCCTTCGGCGACCATCGCCTGGGTGAGGGCCACGGTTTCGGCGATGCCCATGTTGTCGCCGGCGCAGGCAGTCAGGAACGATGCCATCTCCACGGACGAATAATGACCGGCGCGGATGTCCGCCACGATGTCGCGCAGCGCATCCGCGGAAAAGGCGTGGCCGAAGATCTTTGCGCGCACCTGGGCAAAGGACTCGACCGGGGCCGGATGGGCGAGGTGCACCGTTCCACCGCCGCAGCCACCGGAAATTCGCCACGCGGCTTCGGACAATCCCACCTCGTCCGCGGCCAGCGCGCCGAAGCCCTTGGGTGTCACGACATTGAGCGTGGCGACCATGTGCTTGTCGTCCCAGCGCAGTTCGACGCGCGACAGCGACTCGAAACCCTCGGATTTGCACACGTCCGAATCCTCACGCAGGTAGACGACGGGTTCCTGGTACGTGTCGATGCCGAGGCGGCGCGGCCTGAGCGCGTGCGAATCGGTGCGTGCCGCATCCTGAAACTGGATTTTCATCGGATCCGCATCTCCATGGAGCCTGCATGAATCTATCGCGGCGGCCCGGCATCGCACATGATCCTGGTCAACGCGGCATTTGTCCGTGTGATGCAAGCACTGTGCGGGATATCTTGACAACGATCAATGCCGGTCAACGCGCCGCAGTTAGCATGGCATGCGGATAACGGCGGAGCGGGTCATGGCAAGACTGTCCGGAAAGGTCGCCATCGTCACCGGTGCGGCAATGGGCATTGGACGCGCCTGCGTGGAGCGCATGGCGCAGGAAGGCGCTCGCGTCGCCGTGGTCGACATGCAGGCGGAGTCGGGCGAAAGCGTGGCCGCCGGCATTCGCCAGCGCGGCGGACAGGCGCGCTATTTCACCTGCGACGTGACCAGCGAGGCCGCCGTGCAGGCGCTCATGCAGCAGGCCGCGGATGCTTTCGGTCGTATCGACATCCTGGTCAACAACGCGGGGATTTCCGGCGTCGACAAGCCCACGCACGAAGTGACCGAAGCCGAATGGGACCGCGTGCAGGCGGTCAACGTGAAGGGACCGTTCTTCTGCACCAAGCACGCGATCGCGCACCTGCGCCGCGCCGGCGGCGGCAGCATCGTCAACCTGTCGTCGATCTACGGTCTGGTCGGCGCGCCGGACGTACCGCCCTATCACGCCTCGAAGGGCGCGTTGCGCCTGATGACGAAAACCGACGCGATGATCTACGCCGCCGACAAGATCCGTGTCAACTCCATCCATCCCGGTTTCATCTGGACGCCGATGGTGGACAACTACATCGGCCACGAGGGCGACGTTGAAGCGCGCAAGCGCGACGTCGGCGCGCTGCATCCGCTCGGGCACATGGGCGAACCGGACGACATCGCCTGGGGCGTCGTCTACCTGGCCTCGGATGAGGCGCGTTTCGTCACCGGCGCGGAACTGGTGATCGATGGCGGCTACACGGCGCGCTGACGAAAAACTCAGCCGAGCTCGTATGCTTGCAGATGTTCGGGAATGTTCACGTCCCAGCGCAAGCTGCGTTCGATGCGCTGGCGCAGCGTGTCGGCCGCAACCGGCTCGCCGTGCGTCACGAATGCCGTGCGCGGTGCGCGGCGGAAACCGCCGAGCCATTGCAGGATCTCGTTCGCATCGGCGTGCGCCGACAACGACGACAATGCCGCCACTTCGGCGCGCACCGGGATGTCCTGGCCGTGGATGCGGATTTCCCTGGCGCCGCCGAGCATGGCCGCGCCGCGCGTGCCGGCCGCCTGATAGCCTGAAAACAGGATCGTGTTGCGCGGGTCCGGTGCGAACGCTTTCAAGTGATGGATCACGCGGCCGCCGGTTGCCATCCCGCTTGCGGCGACGACGATCATGGGATTGCGCAGGGTGTTCAGGCGTTTGGATTGTTCCACCGAGTTGACGAACGTGGCCGCGCGGCACATTTCGGCAACTTCGCTTTTCGGCAGGCGCAATTCGCCGCCGAAACGTTCGTAGAGCGTGGTCACGTCGGTCGCCATCGGGCTGTTCAGGAATACCGGCAGCTGCGATGGAATCCGGTCCTGCGCCTTGAGTTGATGGATGAAATGCAGCAGGGTTTGCGTGCGTCCGACCGCGAATGCCGGCACGATGACGCTGCCGCCGCGGTTGACAGTGCGCAGGATGATTTGCGCCAACTCGTCGAGAGCATCCACGCTCGGGTGGGTGCGGTCGCCGTAGGTAGATTCGACCACGATGTAGTCGGCGTCGCTCAGCGGCGCCGGCGGATTCATGATGCCGTCGTGCGGACGGCCCAGATCGCCGGAGAACACGAGCTTGCCGGCTGCGCCCGTCACGGTGACGCAGGCCGCGCCGAGGATGTGCCCGGCGGGCGTGAAGCGGCCTTGCAGGCCCGGGCCGATGGCGAAATCCTCGTTGAAATCCACCGTGCGCAACCGGCGCAGGCAGCGCATGGCGTCTTCTTCCGTGTACAGCGGCAATGCCGGATGGTGCTTGGAGAAGCCGCCGCGATTGGCGTATTCGGCATCTTCTTCCTGGATGTGCCCGCTGTCGGGCAGCAAGATCTTGCACAGTTCCGCCGTCGCCGGCGTGCAGTAGATCGGCCCGGTGAATCCGCGCTTGACGAGCAGGGGCAGGTAACCGCTGTGATCCAGGTGCGCGTGGGTCAGCACGACCGCGGAAATCGACGCTGGCTCGAACGGCAGTTCGGCCCAGTTGCGCAGGCGCAGGTTCTTCAGGCCCTGGAACAGGCCGCAGTCGACGAGGATGCGATGGTCCGCCTGCGTGACCAGGCACTTCGAACCGGTGACCGTTCCGGCGGCGCCGAGAAACTGGATTTTCATGTCGGGTGGTTCCGCACCGAGGCTCGAAAGTAGTCTAACGGCTTCACCGGCACGCGCGCGGCCACGCCGGAATCGTGCAGGCATGATTCCATGCCCGCGTTCGGATGGGATTGATCGACGTCAAGGAGTCCGCCGTCGGGCGCGCGTATGTTGCCCGCATGGATTTTTCCGACCCCTACCTGCAAATCCTCGCGCTGGGACTCGCGCTGCTGATGGGCACGATCGCGCTCGTCAACTGGTTGAACCGGCGCCACGGCGGTTTCCTCAAGGGCTGGGCCGGCATGGTGTTCATCGCGGTGTGCTGGATCGCCGCGCTGATATTCATCGCGCTGCGGGTGCGCGGCTGAGGCGAATGGTTGCTTAGCGCCTGCACGGAACTGGCGCGGTGGGTGGCGCATGGTCTAATCCGTACCAATTTGGTACACTTTAGGGGTCGCAACCGGCCTCCACCATGCTCCGCGTCAGCAAACTTACCGATTACGCCACCGAGGTGATGACCGTACTCGCCGCCGCGCCCACGCGCGTGCACAGCGCGCAGGAACTGGCCGAACGCGCGCGCCTGGAAGCGCCGACGGTGAGCAAGCTGCTCAAGCAGCTTGCGCAGGCGGGTTTGATCGAATCGTTCCGCGGCGTCAACGGTGGTTATCGTCTCGCTCGCGAACCCGCGCGCATCAGCATCGCCGACATCGTGATCGCGATGGAAGGCCCGATCGGCATGACGGAGTGCAGCGCGCAGGCCGGACTGTGCGACCACGAATCGCATTGCGGCGTGCGCGTGAACTGGCAGCGCATCAACGATGCGATCGCGGGTGCGCTGGCCGGCGTCAGTCTGGCCGACATGCTCAAGCCCGCACCGCGCCGGCGCCTGGCGACGATTCCGCTGCGTGTGGCGAGTGTCTGAAGGATCGAACATGGCCGTCGAACGCAAGCAGATCGAAACTGCACTGAACCGCCGCTACGAGGCCGGCTTCGTCACCGACATCGAAAGCGAAAGCCTGCCGCCCGGGCTCGACGAGGACGTCGTGCGCGCGATTTCGCGACGCAAGGAAGAACCCGAGTGGATGACGGATTGGCGGCTCAAGGCCTATCGGCACTGGCTGACGATGGCGCCGCCGCAGTGGGCGAAGCTGAAGATCGCGCCCATCGATTTCCAGGCGATCAGTTATTTCTCGCGGCCGAAGAACCAGCCCAAGTCGCTGGCGGAAGTCGATCCGAAACTGCTGGAAACCTACGACAAGCTCGGCGTGCCGCTGCACGAGCGCGCCAAACTCGCCGGCGTCGCGGTCGATGTGGTGTTCGATTCGGTGTCGGTCCACACCACGGTGCACCAGCAACTGGCCGACGTCGGCATCGTCTTTTGCTCCATGTCCACGGCGATCAAGGAACATCCCGAACTGGTGCGCAAATACCTGGGCTCGGTGGTGCCGCAGGGCGACAATTATTTCGCGGCGTTGAACTCGGCGGTGTTTTCCGACGGCAGCTTCGTGTTCATCCCAAAGGGCGTGCGCTGCCCGATGGAACTGAGCACCTACTTCCGCATCAATGCCGGCCACACCGGGCAGTTCGAGCGCACCATGATCATCGCCGAGGAAGGCGCGAGCGTGTCGTATCTGGAAGGCTGTACCGCGCCGATGCGCGACGAAAACCAGTTGCACGCGGCAGTGGTCGAACTCATC
>JAICYA010000028.1 GCA_025934455.1 Rudaea sp. | reverse complement strand
GACGTAGCGGGCGATCATGCCCGCATCGAGGGTGCGGAAATGCACGCGCGTGACGTCCTGCGCGGCGAGGACGCGATGCGGCGAATGGCGCGCATCGATCACGCACAACCCGGTATGGAACGCCACCGTGCGTCCCGAACACGCAGCCAGTTGCGCGCAGGCCGCCGCCACGCTGCCGGGTTTTCCAAGCACGCGGCCACCGAGATCGGCGGTCTGGTCCGAGCCAATCACGATGGTGCCGGGATTTTTCGCGGCCACGGCCTGCGCCTTGGCGAGGGCGAGACGATGGGTGAGTGCGGCGGGCGACTCGTCCGGCAGCGGCTTCTCGTCGACATCCGGCGCGACACAGCGAAAATGCGGCGTCAGTCGCGCCAACAGCTCGCGCCGGTAGCGCGAAGTCGAAGCCAGAACCAGATCGACGTCGGCCAGCGTAGTCATACCGACTTGGGTTTTTGCAAGGTGCGCGATTCGGTTTGCGCGTGCTGCAAGTCCGCAGCGATGGCGGCGAGGCGGTCGAGTTGGGACTGCAAGGTGGCGCCGGACTGATCCAACGCCTGCTGGGCCTGTGCCAGTTCGCGCGGTGTGGCGGCCGCGGAATGTTGCTGGATCCACAAGCGGTGCGCGAGCAGATCCTTGAGCGCGGCCTGCACCTTGGCGTCGGTCTGCAGGGCACTGTCGGCGCGCGCGCTCATTTCCTCGGGCAGGACGGTGAGCATGTCGCGCAAATGCTGCGTGCGTTCGCGGCATTCCTGCAGGCGCGATTCCAGCAGGTCGGCGCTGTCGAGCAGGGCACGGATGGCGTTCTGGCGGCCGCGCTCGCCGCGGTCGCGCAGCCACAGCCACAGCACAGCCAGGACCAGGCAGACGGCGACGATGACGAGAGTGGATTCGATGCGGATTTCCCCGTTGCGAGCGTGCAGTTTGCCCAAACCATGGCGTCGGGTAAACCTTCGACTCTGAACGGATTCGATTGACTTTGTGCACTGCGGCACCTACCATCCCGCGCGCCATGAACAACGTGTTACCGGAATCCGTGGACGCGTGGCGCATGGTGCAGGCGCGGCGGTCGTTTCAGGGGAGTTTGCCGCTCGCCTCGTTGCCGCGCTTGCGCGGCAGTCTGGCAGCCAGTGATGGCGCCGTGGATTTCGATCTGGAATTCGGCAAGGACGATCTGGGCGTAGCGCATCTGCGCGTGCGCGCGGATACGTCGCTGCCGCTGACCTGCCAGCGCACGCTGGACGTTTTCCGGCTGCCGGTTCATGTGGACACGCGCCTGGGGCTGATCGCGCGTGAAGAAGACGAGGCAGGATTGCCCGGCGATTACGAGCCGCTGCTCACGGCGGACGGCGCCCTGCACCTGGCCGACGTGGTCGAAGACGAATTGATCCTGGCCTTGCCGGCAGTGCCGGTGAAGCCGGGAGCGGAATACCAGGAGCCGGAATTTACCGGCACCGTGCGGGACGACGTGAAGGAACCCGGAAATCCCTTTGCCGTGCTGCAAAACCTCAAGCACAAATAAATCTGCAAGCAAGTCCAATCTGGAGTAATGCGTCATGGCCGTTGCCAAAAGCCGTAAATCCCCGTCCCGCCGCGGCATGCGCCGCGCCCACGACGCGCTGAGCGCCAAGCAGCTCGGCACCGACCCGACCTCGGGCGAAGTGCACGTGCGCCACAACGTCACCAAGGACGGCTACTATCGTGGCCGCAAGGTGATTGCGGACAAGGTATCCGTCAAAGACGAAGACTGATTTCTTCGCCGCATCCGCACTCAGGGGATAGCGCTCTGATTTACGCACGCATCGCCGGTACCGGCAGTTTCCTGCCGGAAAAGGTGCTCACCAACGCCGATCTGGAAAAGCTCGTCGACACCTCCGACGAGTGGATCGCGTCGCGCACCGGCATCCGCCAGCGCCACATCGCCGCCGAAGGCCAGACCACCTGCGATCTGGCCGAGGGTGCGTCGCGCGCGGCGCTGGAAGCGGCCGGGGTCAAGGCCAGCGAGGTTGAACTGCTGATCGTCGGCACGACCACGCCGGACCTGATCTTTCCCTCGACTGCCTGCCTGTTGCAGCATCGCCTGGGCGCGAACGGCTGCGCCGCATTCGACGTCAACGCCGCGTGCTCGGGCTTCGTCTACGCGTTGTCCATCGCCGACAAGTTCATCCGTTCCGGCGCGGTCAAGACCGCGCTCGTGGTAGGTGCGGAAACGCTCTCGCGCATGCTCGACTGGTCCGACCGCGGCACCTGCGTGCTGTTCGGCGACGGCGCCGGAGCGGTCGTGCTCAAGGCCGCGGACGAACCTGGCATCCTGTCCACGCACATCCATGCCGACGGCGGTTACAAGGAATTGCTGTGGAACCCGGTCGGGGTTTCCGCAGGCTTCAAGCCCGGCGAGAAGAATGCCGGCGTCAAGGTACTCATGGCTGGCAGCGAAGTGTTCAAGGTCGCGGTGAAGACGCTCGACCGCGTCGTCGACGAGACGCTTGCCGCGAACGGTCTGGACAAGCACGCCATCGACTGGCTGATACCGCACCATGCCAACCTGCGCATCATCCAGGCCAAGGCCAAGCGGCTCGACATGCCCATGGATCGCGTCGTCGTCACCGTCGACAAGCATGGCAACACGTCGTCCGGTTCAGTGCCGCTGGCGCTGGATTACGCGGTGCGCACCGGCAAGGTACAGCGCGGCCAGTTGCTGCTGCTGGAAGCCTTCGGCGGCGGATTCACCTGGGGTTCGGCGCTGCTCCGGTATTGATCGACTTTTCCCCTTTGTAGAAATCGCTGACGCTCATGCAGGCAGCCAATCTCGCTTTTGTTTTTCCCGGCCAGGGTTCGCAGTCGCTCGGCATGCTCGCCGAACTCGGCAGCGAATATTCCGTGGTCAAATCCACCTTCGACGAAGCTTCCGCGGGCGCGGGCGTCGACCTGTGGGCACTGTCCCAGCGCGGCCCGGAAGAAGACCTCAATCGCACGGAGAACACCCAGCCGGCCCTGCTCGCGGCCGGCGTGGCCGTGTGGCGCGTATGGCATGAGCGCGGCGGCGCAACACCCGCGTTGCTGGCCGGACACAGTTTGGGCGAATACGCCGCGCTGGTTTGCGCCGGCGTACTTGGCCTGCGCGAGGCTGCCGCGCTGGTGGGCGAACGCGGACGCCTGATGCAGGCGGCGGTGCCACCCGGCGTCGGCGCCATGGCTGCGATCCTCGGCGGCGACGATGCGCAGATCGCGACAGTTTGCGAGGAAGTCGCCAACGGCGAAGTGGTCGCGCCGGTCAATTACAACGCGCCGGGGCAACTCGTCATTGCCGGCAATGTCGCCGCCGTGGACCGGGTGATCGCGCGCCTGGCCGAGCTCGGCGTGCGCAAGGCGGTGAAGCTGGCGGTCAGCGTGCCTTCGCATTGCGCGCTGATGCGCGGTGCTGCGGACGCGCTGGCGCGCAAGTTCGACGCCATCACATGGTCGTTGCCGAAAATTCCAATAATTCAGAATGTTGAGGCAAAGTCCTACGATCGTATCGAGGACATTCGCGGCGCCCTCGCACGCCAGTTGTATTCGCCTGTGCGCTGGACTGAAAGTGTCCAGCAGCTTGCGGCGCGCGGCGCCACCCGCGTCGCCGAGTGCGGTCCGGGCAAGGTGCTGACCGGACTGCTCAAGCGCATCGACCGTACACTTGATGGTCGTGCCATCGGTGCGCCGGGGGATATGACGCAGGCAATTGGAGAGTGGCAATGAGTGGAATCCTGCAAGACGAAATCGCCCTCGTCACCGGCGCCAGCCGCGGCATCGGCGCGGCCATCGCCGACACGCTCGCCGCGCACGGCGCAATAGTGATCGGCACCGCTACCAGCGAAGTCGGCGCGCAGGCCATCGGCCAGCGGCTTGCCACGCACGGTGGAGTCGGCCGCGTGCTCAATGTCACCGACAGCGCTGCGGTCGAAACACTGGTCGACGACATCGCCAAGGAATTCGGCAGCGTATCCATTCTCGTCAACAATGCCGGCATCACGCGCGACCAGTTGCTCATGCGCATGAAGGACGAAGACTGGCAGGCCATCCTCGACACGAATCTGTCGTCCGTTTATCGCACCTCGAAAGCGGTGATGCGCGGCATGATGAAGGCGCGCCGCGGCCGCATCGTCAGCATCGCCTCTGTCGTCGGCCTGACCGGCAATCCGGGGCAGGCGAATTACGCGGCGGCCAAGGCCGGCATCATCGCGTTTTCCAAATCGCTCGCACGCGAGATCGGTTCGCGCGGCATCACCGTGAATGTGGTGGCGCCCGGTTTCATCGACACCGACATGACGCGCGCCCTTACCGACGATCAGCGCAAGGCGCTGCTGCCGAACATCGCGCTCGGCAGGCTCGGCGCCGCGCAGGACATCGCCGACGCGGTGCTGTTCCTCGCTTCGCCGTCCGCGAATTACATAACCGGGGAAACATTGCACGTGAATGGCGGGATGTACATGCCCTAGGTTCTTCAAACGCTCGTTCGCTGGCGCGCCGCCAAGGCTTCCACTACAATCCGCGCGCTTCCGCTATTGGATTCCACTTTTCTGGTGAGGGTTTGCACATGAGCAGCATTGAAGATCGCGTCAAGAAGATCGTTATCGAACAGTTGGGCGTCAAGGAAGATGAAGTCACGCCGAACGCTTCGTTCGTGGATGATCTGGGCGCGGACTCGCTCGACTCGGTCGAGCTGGTGATGGCGCTGGAAGAGGAATTCGAGTGCGAGATTCCCGACGAGGAAGCCGAGAAGATCACCACCGTGCAGCAGGCGGTCGATTACATCAAGGCGCACGTCAAGGCCTGATTTTGCCGCAAGGATTTCCCCGAACTGCGCCCGTGTGGCGCAGTTTGCTTTTCTGAAAAGTGCGGCCAGGACGGCCGCTTTGTGATTCTCGCGATCAGGGATGAACGCAAAGGCAAATCTCTCATGTCCAAACGTCGCGTCGTAGTCACAGGCCTCGGTATCGTCAGTCCCGTCGGCAACGACGTGGCCACGGCCTGGAAGAACATCCTCGCCGGACACAGCGGCATCGGCCCGGTCACGCATTTCGACGCGTCGACGTTCCCGACCCGCATTGCCGGCGAAGTGCGCGATTTCGACCCGGCGCAGTTCGTCGCGGCGAAAGACGTCAAGAAGATGGACCCGTTCATCCATTACGGCGTCGCGGCGTCGCTCGAGGCGCTCAAGGATGCGGGCATGCATCCGCACGAGCACGACGAGGAACGCATCGGCTGTGCGGTCGGCGCCGGCATTGGCGGCATCCACACGATCGAGCGCACCAGCATCGCCTATCACGAAGGCGGCCAGCGCAAGATTTCGCCGTTCTTCGTGCCCGCTTCCATCATCAACATGGCTTCGGGCAATCTTTCGATCATGTTGGGGCTCAAGGGTCCGAACATCGCCTGCGTCACCGCCTGCACCACGGCCACGCACAATCTTGGCCTGGCCATGCGCATGATCCAGTACGGCGACGCCGACGTGATGGTTGCCGGCGGTGCGGAATACTCCACCACCGGCGTCGCGATGGGCGGATTCTGCTCGGCGCGCGCCATGTCCACGCGCAACGACGAGCCGACCAAGGCGAGCCGTCCGTGGGACAAGGATCGCGACGGTTTCGTGCTTGCCGACGGTGCCGGCGTGCTGGTGCTCGAAGAATACGAACACGCGAAGCGGCGTGGTGCGCGCATGTACTGCGAACTCGCGGGATTCGGCATGAGCGCCGACGCCTACCACATCACCGCACCGAGCGAGAACGGCGAAGGCGCGGCGCGCTGCATGACCGCGGCACTCAAGGACGCCGCACTCAACGCGGATCAGATCCAGTACGTCAACGCGCACGGCACGTCCACGCCCGCTGGCGACGCGGCCGAGGCGCAGGCGGTCAAGACCTGCTTCGGCGATGCGGCAAAGAAAGTCATGGTGTCGTCGACCAAGTCGATGACCGGACACCTGCTCGGCGCGGCCGGCGGCGTCGAGGCGATCTTCTGCGTGCTCGCGCTCCGCGACGGCGTCGCGCCGCCGACGATCAACCTCGACAATCCGGGCGAAGGCTGCGATCTGGATTTCGTCCCGCACACCGCGCGCCAGACGCGCATCGACGCGGCGCTGTCGAATTCGTTCGGCTTTGGCGGCACCAATGGAACGCTGGTATTTCGCAGGCTTTGAGTAGTGGCGATGTGAAGCACCCTTCCGCGCTGCACATTCTTCCCGGTGCGCGCGATTTGCTGCCGCTCGCCGCCGCCTATCCGCAGCGTTACCCCTGTTTGCTCGAAAGCGCGGCACCCTCGGCGCGGTCGCGTTACGACATCCTGCTCGCGTTTCCGCGCGAAGCGCTCGCCCTGCATGCCGATGGCCGCGTGCGCGATGCGGCGGGAAACGATCGAGGCGCGGATTTCCTCGGCGCGCTGGATGCGGCATTCGGCGCCGAACGTGTGCCGTGCGGAGCGGATGCGCCATTCGCGGGTGGCTGGGCACTGTTCCTCGGCTACGAACTCGCCGCGCAGATCGAACCCGGGTTGCGTTTTCCGCCGGCGCCGGACGCACGGATTCCCGTTGCGCTCGCATTGCGTTGTCCGGCAGCCATCGTCGTGGATCGGTTGCAACAAACCACGCGTCTGGTCACCGAACCCGATAGCGCCGACTTGCTCGATCGACTCGCGCGCGATCTGGAATCGACACCGGCATTTTCGCCGGCGCCTGTCGCTGCCGCGCAGGTTGAGGAAGACGATCCGCAGCGATTCCTCGACGGGGTGGCGCGCATCCACGATCATCTGCGCGATGGCGATACCTACCAGATCAATCTGTCGCGCGAATGGCGCCTGCGTTGCGCGAACCCGCCGGCTCCCGCAAGTTTGTACGCCAGCTTGCGCCGCGCGAATCCCGCGCCGTTTGCCGGATTGCTGCAATGGGACGACTGGGCGATCGCGAGTTCCTCGCCCGAGCGCCTGATCGAAGTACGCGATGGCGTCGCGCAGACGCGTCCGATTGCGGGCACGCGTCCGCGTCTGGCCGGCGACGACGACGTGGCGCGCATGCGCGAGCTGATCGCGCATCCCAAGGAACGCGCCGAGCATGTCATGCTGCTCGATTTGGAACGCAACGATCTCGGCAGAGTTTGTGAACCGGGTTCGGTTGAAGTGGACGAATTGATGACGGTGGAAAGCTACGCCCATGTGCATCACATCGTGTCCAACGTGCGTGGCCGATTGCGCAAAGGCACGACGCCGGGCGAGGCGATCCGCGCGGTATTTCCCGGCGGCACCATCACGGGTTGTCCGAAGGTTCGCAGCATGCAAATCATTTCCGAACTCGAAGGCGTGGGCCGCGGCGCTTACACCGGCGCACTTGGCTACCTCGACCGCAAGGGCAACATGGATCTGAACATCTTGATTCGGACGCTCACGCTTCACGATGATCTCATCCGACTGCGCGCCGGTGCCGGCATTGTCGCCGACTCGGATGCGCGGCGTGAACTTTCAGAAACCCGCGCCAAAGCGCGCGGGCTGTTGCGCGCCCTGGGCGTGTCAGGTTAGTACGCGGCGTCGAGTTCGGGCAAAATCCGGTCATCGCCGCGTTTTATCGAGAGGCAGCGTTTGAGCAGAAACCGAAAATTCCTGGGCGGATTCGTATTCGCGGCGTTCATTGCCGCGCTTGCGCTCGGCGCGTATTTTTACGCCGACTTCCAGCGCTTCGCCGATGCGCCGCTGGCGCCATTGCCGCAATCGGCCACCCTCGATGTCGCCCTCGGTACGCCACTGCCGGGCATCGTGCGCGATCTCGACGCGCGCGGTATCCGCTCCGGATCGGAGCTGTATTGGCGTGTACTGGCGCGGCAAATGGGCGTCGCCGGCAAGCTGCATGCCGGCGAATACGCGCTCGACCCCGGAATCACCCCGCGCGGCCTGCTGGCGAAGCTGGCAGCGGGCGCGGTGATCCAGCACAAAATTACCATTGTGGAAGGGTGGACATTTGCGCAACTGCGCGACGCGCTCGCGCACGACGCGGAGCTGGCGCAAACCCTGCCGGCGCTGAGCGACGCCGAACTCATGAAAACGCTCGGCTCGGGTGGCGCGCCGCCGGAAGGTTGGTTTCTGCCGGAGACCTACCAGTTCGTCAAAGGCATGAGCGATCTGGATATCCTGCGCCGCGCGCACGCGGCGATGCAGCGCAAGCTGGATACTTTGTGGGCGGCGCGCGCAGCGGATTTGCCGCTGACGTCGCCCTACGAGGCGCTGATCCTGGCGTCCATCGTCGAGAAGGAAACCGCACAGCCCGCCGAACGCCCGATCATCGCCGGCGTGTTCGAGCATCGCCTCAAGATCGGCATGCGCCTGCAGACCGATCCGGCGGTGATTTACGGACTGGGTGCGGCCTACGACGGCAAGATCCACACCAGCGATCTGGAAACCGATACGCCGTACAACACCTACACGCGTGCCGGTCTGCCGCCGACGCCGATCGCGTTGCCGGGAGCTGCCGCGCTCGAAGCCGTGCTGCATCCGGCGCCGACGGATGCGCTGTATTTCGTCGCGCGCGGCGACGGCACGCACGAGTTTTCGGCCACGCTCGAAGCGCATAATCGCGCGGTGGCGAAATACCAACTGCACCGCAACCCATGACCGGCAAATTCATCACCCTCGAAGGCGGCGAAGGCGCGGGCAAGAGCACCGTGCTCGAAGCCGTGCGCGAAGTGTTGGCTGTGCGCGGCATCGATGCACTGGTCACGCGCGAACCCGGCGGCACGAGGGCGGGCGAGGAAATCCGCGCCGTGCTGCTTGATACCGTGCATCAGGGGTTGTGCGCAGAAGCGGAGCTGCTGCTGATGTTCGCTGCGCGCGCACAACTGGTGCGCGAACTCGTGCGTCCGGCGCTGACGGTGGGGCGCTGGGTGCTTTCCGACCGTTTCACCGACGCCAGTTTCGCCTACCAGGGCGGTGGCCGCGGTCAGCCGCAGGAGAGAATCGCCGATCTGGAACGCTGGGCGGCGGATGGCCTGAAACCCGATCTGACCTTGTTGCTGGATTTGCCCGTGGCCGAGGGCCTCAAACGCGCGAACGGGCGCGGCAGCGCGGATCGCATCGAAATGGAAAATGCAGATTTCTTCGAGCGCGTGCGTGCCGCGTATCGCGCGCGCGCCACCGCCGAGCCGGCACGTTTTCGCATCATCGATGCAAGTCGGACCCTGGATGCGGTGCTGACGGACGTGCATAAAATCGTCGGCAAATTCGTCGATGCTGCCGGAGTGCGGACATGAAACTCGCGCCGTGGCATGTGCAGGATTGGCAGCGCCTGCAGGCGCGGCGCGCGCAGGATCGCCTTGCGCATGCGCTGCTGCTCAGCGGCGCGGCAGGGTTGGGCAAGCGCGAGTTCGCCGATGCGTTCGTCGCCGCGCTGTTGTGCGAGCGGGCTGGCGACCGCGAGGATGGGATGGACTGCGGGCAATGCCGCTCCTGCGCGCTGCTCAAGGCCGGTAGCCATCCGGACGCGGTGCGGGTTGTGCTGGAGCTGCGCGACGATGGCACGCCACGTACGGAAATCATCGTCGACCAGATTCGCGTGCTCGGCGAACGTCTGGCCATGACCGCGCAGTTCGGCGGCATGCAGGTCGCACGGATCGATCCGGCCGACGCCATGAACGCGAGCGCCGCGAATGCCTTGCTCAAGACGCTCGAAGAACCGACACCCGCGACCGTGATCGTGTTGATCGCCGACCGCCCTGCGCGTCTGCCCGCGACGATCCGCAGCCGCTGCCAGCGTATCGATTTCCACCTGCCGCCGCGCGCGCAGGCGCAGGGCTGGTTGATCGGGCAGGGCGTCGATGCGAAAGCCGCAGATACGGCGCTGGATGTGGCCGCAGGCAATCCGGGCATGGCGCTGGAATTGGCCCGATCCGGCGGTCTGGCCCTGCACGCGGAAGTCGACGCCGACCTGCGCGCCTTGCTGGATGGCGCCGCCTCGGCATCGCAGGTCGCCAACCGCTGGAGCAAGTCCGATCCCGAACGGCGCCTGTGGTTCGCGGCCATGCGGATTCAGGATAGCGCGCGCGCCTTGACCGCGCCGGCGGATTTGCCCAAGCTAGCGGTGGGATTCGACCGCATCAACCGCGCACGCGAACAGTTGCGCGGGCCGCTGCGGCCGGAACTGGTGATTCTGGACGCGTTGTCGGCACTGGCCGTGTAACGAGGAGCAAGCGCAATGGCCGCACCCAATCTGGCTATGCCGCGGCAAGGCATCCTGCCGCTGACGATCAAGGACAAGACCGCGCTTTACGCCGCCTACATGCCGTTCGTGCGCGGCGGTGGTCTGTTCGTGCCCACGGCCAAGCGCTACAACCTCGGCGACGAGGTCTTCATCCTGCTCACCCTGATGGATGAAAAGGACCGCCTGCCGGTGCCGGGCAAGATCGTGTGGATCACGCCGGCCGGCTCGCAGGGCAATCGCGCCGCGGGTATCGGCGTGCAGTTCAACGATTCGTCCGACGGCGAGATGGCGCGGACCAAGATCGAGTCGATCCTCGCCGGCATTCTCGGTTCCGATAAACCGACATATACGATGTAGGTAAATGCAAAAGCACTACTTCGGCACCGACGGTATCCGCGGTCGCGCGGGCGAGCCGCCGATCACCGCCGAATTCATGCTGCGCCTGGGCCGCGCCGCCGGCCGCGTGCTGGCAAACGGCAGTGCCGCACCGGTGTTCATCGGCAAGGACACGCGCGTGTCCGGCTACATGCTTGAATCGGCGCTGGAAGCGGGACTCGTTTCCGCCGGTGCGAACGTGCGCCTGCTCGGACCTATGCCGACGCCGGCGGTCGCCTTCCTGACGCGCGACATGGGCGGCAGCGCCGGCATTGTGATCAGCGCCTCGCACAATCCGTACTGGGACAACGGGGTCAAATTCTTCGACGGCAAGGGCGAGAAGCTCGCCGATGCCGTGGAGCTCGCGATCGAGCGTGAGTTGGATTCCGCCGCCACTCCATCTGCGCGCATCGGCAAGGCCGCGCGCGTGGACGCCGCCGCGCAACGCTACGCCGCGCATTGCCGCGCCACGGTGCCGGGCCTGCAATTGCGCGGCCTGCGCATCGTACTGGATTGCGCGCATGGCGCCACCTATCACATCGCGCCGAAACTCTTCGCCGAACTCGGCGCGCAGGTGCACGCGATCGGCGTGAGTCCGGACGGCGAAAACATCAACCGCGATTGCGGCGCCACGCACATCGCCGCACTGCAGGCGGCGGTGCGCGAGCATGGCGCGGACCTCGGCATCGCCTTCGACGGCGACGGCGACCGCGTGCAGATGGTCGATGCCGGCGGATCGCATGTCGACGGCGACGACCTGCTCTACATCCTCGCCTGCGACGCGCGCTCGCGTGGCGCGCTGCACGGACCGGTCGTC
>JAICYA010000326.1 GCA_025934455.1 Rudaea sp. | reverse complement strand
GGGCCAAGGACATCATCGAACGATACCAGCGCACGCCAGCCGTCGCCGATGCGCTGGCGATCCAGGTCATCGCCTACAAGAAACTCGGCCAGGACAAACTCGCCGCCGATGCCGAGCGCGTGCTCAAGCTCAACTATCCCAACCACCCTTACTTCGCCGGCAACTGGCCCAAGCATCCGCACTGGTGGTGGCGGATGATTCCGTTCAGGGGCTGACGCGCGCGATCCGTCAGTTCGCGCGCCAAACCTGCGCGAAGATCGCCTCCACGTTTTTCGCGAACGCGGCGCCATCCATCAGGGGCGACGCCCGCATTCTGCCGGGCAATTCACGACGCAACTCGGCCAGACGCTGCGGATCGCGCAAATGCGCGCTCACCGTGTCGGCCAGCACCTCGGGCGAGGCGGCTATCCAGTCGCCCAATCCCATCGTCGACAAAAGGCTCACGCCGCCGCGCGCGATTGCACGCTTGCCTGCAACCGTAGCCACGGGCACGCCCATGAGCAGAGCGTCGCAAGTCGTCGTCGCGCCGTTGTAGGGAAAAGTGTCCAGGGCGACGTCAACGTCGCCAAATGCCGACAGGTATGCCTCGATCGGAACACGTCCGAGGATGTCGATACGCTCGACCGCCACACCCTGTTCGACGAAGACACCACGGATGCGCTCCTCGACCAGATCGCAGGTGATGCCAAGCACACGCAGCCGGCTGTCTGGCACGGCGAGCAAAATGCTTGCCCAGGCGCGAAGCGTGGGCGTGTTCAATTTGGATTCCTGGTTGAACGAACCGAACGTCCAACGGCCGTTCGCCAGCCGCGGCAACGGCGTCGGCAACGGTAGTTCGACTTGCGGGCTGTAGCACCACTGGGAATCGGGCAGGCGCAAGGGTGTTTCGACTTGCCAGGTTTCCGCCAGTCCCGGCGGATCGGTGCGCGCATCGCACAAACGGTAATCCACGGCTTGCAATCCGGTCGTGCACAGATACCCCAGCCAGGTGATTTGCACGGGCGCGGGCTTGCGCGCAAAGACGCCCAGACGGTTGTGCGAGGTGTGTCCGGCAAGATCCACCAGGATGTCAATGCCGTTGTCTTGGATTCGACGGGCCACATCGGCGTCGTCCATGCCGGCGATATCGTGCCAGTGCTCGGCCAGCTCGAACAAGCGCTGGGTCACCTCGTCGCCACCGGAATAATTGTAGAAGCAATGCACCTCGAAGTGCGCGCGGTCGTGGTGACGCAATAAAGGCTCGATGAAGCACGCCACGGAATGCCGGCGGAAATCCGCCGACACGTATCCAACCTTCAGGCGCCGATGTTCGTGCCGCACGGGCGTGTCGAGCGTCGGACCCACGGCCCGTGCCATCGCATCACCGAAACGCCGGTGCTCGGCCAGGATCTGTCCGGCCCCAGCCTCCGGCACGAAGTTCAAGGCCCAGAGCAGCATGCCCCAGACGTTCCAGTCGTCCGGCGTGGTGGCCAGCGCGCGCCGATACGCCGCACAGGCCTCTTCGGGTTCGCCGACACCGGCGAGAATTTCCCCCAGCGTGCGCAACAGCAGCGCATCGTCCGGATTGGCCAGCAACGCAGAGCGCAACTCATGGATCGCCTCGCGGGCATGCCCTTGCTCGCGCAGCCGGTGAGCCAGTCGCGATGCTGTTCCGGCATGGCCGGGGGTCAATGCAAGCGCCTTGCGGAACGCTTCCTCGGCCTCGTCCGAATGCGCATCCAAGGCACAGCCCAAGCCCGTCCACGCCGACGCCGATTCAGGCGCGATCTCCAGCGCACGCCGATACGCCAATTCGGCCGCAGCCAGGTCGCCGGCCGCCAGCAACAATGCGCCCAGATTCAACTGTGCCGACAGCCATTGCGGTTTGAGTGCAATGGCGCGGCGATAGCACTCAAGGGCCGCGGGCGCATTGCGGAGTCCGGCAAGCGCGTTGCCCAGATTCATGTGCGCACGTGCCGAATGCGGCGACATCGCGACTGCACGTTGATATAGTTCTCGCGCTGTTGCGTACTCGCCGCGATCCTCGCAGGAGTTGCCTTCGGTGATGAGGGCTTCCAGCGCTTCGGGCGTCTCCGGCGTGTGCGGCAATGGCGCTGTGGATCGGCGAAACCGGCTCAACAAGGATTTCATGGGCGCCACAGACCCCGTAATCGGTATCCGGATGGCCACATGATCTTCAAAGTCCTCAATGCCGCGCCAGAGCGCGCTTTCGCCGAATCGATTGTAGCCGAGTACGATCGCCTGCGCCGTTCAGCAGCGTTGCGCGAGGAGAAACCGGAAAAGGCGCGTCAGAAACTGGCGAAACTCGCCCAGCGCATCGATGCGTATTGCCGCGAGCACAAGCCAAACATGTTCAAGAAAGCCAAATTGATGCAGGCATTGCAGGACGGCTTGGGCAACAAGGGTGCCACACCGGAAGAAATCACTGCCTTCCTCAACGAGGCGATGGTTCGCCCCCTGCGCGGCGAAGGTTAAGCGTCGCGTTGCTCTAACCCCACCCCGAGCTGATCGGATAGCGCCGGTCGCGGCCGAACGCGCGGGTGGACATTTTCGGGCCCGGCGCGGCCTGACGGCGCTTGTATTCGCTGGCCAGCACCAGCCGCGCGACGCGGCGCACGGTGGTCTCGTCGAATCCGGTGGCGACAATCTCCGCCTGCGACTGCTCGCCTTCGACGAAGCGTTGCAGGATCGCATCCAGTATTTCGTAAGCCGGCAGCGAATCCTGGTCGGTCTGGTTCTCGCGCAGTTCCGCCGACGGCGCACGCTCGATCACGGCCTGCGGGATGACCTCGCCGCGACGATTGCGCCAGCGCGCCAGCGCGTAGACGAGTTCCTTGTAGCAATCCTTGAGCGGGGCGTAGCCGCCGCACATGTCGCCGTAGATGGTCGCGTATCCGGTCGCGTATTCGCTCTTGTTGCCGGT
>JAICYA010000142.1 GCA_025934455.1 Rudaea sp. | reverse complement strand
GGGCAGATTCTCTCCACGCGCCGCGACCTGCTGCCCGGCGACATCGCCGACGAACTTGCCTTGTTGCAGGATCGCGTGCCGCCGTTTCCGGGTGCGCAGGCTCGCGCGATGATCGAATCCGCGCTCGGTGTGCCGGTTGCAACATTGTATAAATCCTTCGACGAAACGCCGCTGGCGTCCGCGTCTATCGCGCAAGTCCACGCCGCGCAGTTGCCGGATGGCAGCGACGTTGTGGTCAAGGTGCTGCGCCCGCGCATCCACGAGAAGATCGCCGCCGACATCGCGCTGTTGCGCGCTCTCGGCGAACTCGCGCAACGCTGGCATCCGGCCGCGGACAAGATCCGCCCGCGCGACATCGTCGCCGAGATCGAAACGACGCTGACCAACGAACTGGACTTGCAGCGCGAGGGCGCGAACGCGTCGCTGCTCAAGCGCAATTTCGCCGTGGGCGACGACCTCGTCGTGCCCGAGGTGTTCTGGCCGCTGTCGAAGGAATCGGTGCTCACGCTTGAGCGCGTGCGCGGCATTCCGGTCGACGATCTGGCCGCGCTCGACGCCGCCGGCATCGACCGCGTCGCGCTTGCGGAAAAAGGCGTGCGCCTGTTCTACACCCAGGTGTTCCGCGACAATTTCTTCCACGCCGACGCGCATCCGGGCAACATCTGGGTGGATGCGACGCGCCGCGAGAATCCGCGCTTCATCGCGCTGGATTTCGGCATCATGGGTTCGCTGCCCGAGCGCGACCAGTACTGGCTCGCCGAGAATTTCATGGCGATGTTCGAGCGCGACTACCGGCGCATCGCGCAACTGCACATCGCCGCCGGCTGGATTCCCGCCAGCGCACGCGTGGATGAACTCGAAGCCGCCGTGCGCACCGTGTGCGAGCCGTACTTCACCCGGCCGCTGGCGGAAATCTCGCTGGCCGAAGTCGTCGCGAAACTTTTCTCCGTCGCGCGCCGCTATCAGCTCACCCTGCAACCACAACTCATCCTGCTGCAGAAAACCCTGCTCAACATCGAAGGCATCGGCCGCTCGCTGCATCCGCAGATCGACATCTGGGCTACGGCCAAACCCGTGCTCGCGCGGATTCTTCGCGAACGCCACAGTCCGCGCCGCGTGCTGCGCAAACTGCGCGAACGCCTGCCGGAATGGATTTCCGCCGCGCCGGAGTTGCCTGCGCTCGTGCATACGTTCCTGAAAAAATCTGCTGCCGGCGAATTCGATTCAATACGTCGCGAAGAATTGGAACAGCGCGAACGCCTCGCCCGCGCGCAACGCCGCCAGCTCGCCGTGCTGCCGCTTGCTGCCAGTTCCTTGCTCGGCGCCGCCCTGCTCTACGCCCTCGACACGCACGGCGCGCAATGGTTGCGCGTGCCGGTTTCGGCGTGGATCGCACTCGCCATCAGTGCCGCCGCGTTCGTGGTGGCGTGGCGACGCGCGCGTAATTGAAAAGTGCGACCATGGATGGTCGTTTTTTGATTTTGCGATCAGGATGAGCGCAAAAATTCCCATCATTTACGAAGACGCCGACCTGCTGGCCGTGAACAAGCCGGCCGGGCTGCTCGTCCATCGCAGCAAGATCGCCAACGACGAAACCGATTTCCTGCTCGACCGTCTCGCGGCACAAATTGCGATGCCGCTCCATCTCGCGCATCGACTCGACCGTGCGACATCCGGCGTCGTGCTGCTTGCCAAGTCTCGCGAGGTCGCCGGCGAACTCGGGCGCCTGTTCATGGCGCGCGAGGTGACCAAGCGTTACCTCGCGGTGGTGCGCGGCTGGCCCGAACCTGAGGGCGACATCGACTATCCCCTGCCCGATGTGCGCGAGCGCAGTCCGCGCAAGCCCGCGCTCACGCGCTGGCGGCGGCTCGCGACGGCGACGCTGCCGATCGAAATGGGCCGCTATCCTGAACAGCGTTATGCGCTGGTCGAAGCCTTGCCGGAAACCGGCCGCTATCGGCAGATACGCAAGCATTTCCACCACGTTTCGCATCACATCGTCGGCGATACCAGTCATGGCCGCGGCGATCACAATCGCCTGTGGCGCATGCATCTGGGCATGCACCGCATGCTGTTGCATGCGTGGCGTCTGGAGTTTGCGCACCCGCGCAGCGGTGAGCGATTGCGCTTGCAAGCGCCGCTCGATGCGGCGTGGCAGGGTGTACTCGAGCGTTTCGATTGGACGGGCGCGCTCGCCTGCTAGAATCGCGCGATCCGTGGGAGCTCGCCATGCCATCGTTCGACATCGTTTCCAAACTCGATCTGCACGAGCTGACCAATGCGGTCGATCAGGCCACGCGCGAGCTGACCAACCGCTTCGACTTCAAGGGCACCGACGCGGTGTTCGAGCGCGAGGGAGAAAGCACCGTCGTGCTCAAGGCGCAGGCGGAGTTCCAGCTCAAGCAGATGATCGACATCTTGAAGCAGCGCCTGGCCAGTCGGCACATCGACATCCGCTGCGCGGACATTGCCGATCCGGAAATCAATCTGTCGACGGCGAGCCAGAAAGTGACGCTCAAGCAGGGCATCGACCAGCCGCTGGCCAAGGACATCGTCAAGCGCATCAAGGACGCCAAGCTCAAGGTCGAGGCGCAGATCCAGGGCGACAAGCTGCGCGTGAGCGGCAAGAAGCGCGACGACTTGCAGACGGCGATGGCATTGTTGCGCGCGGCGCAGGACATCAAGATGCCGTTGCAATTTGAGAACTTCCGGGACTGATGATGCTGGAGGTCACGGCGACGTTGCGCATTCCCGATTCGGAACTGTCCGAATCCTTCGTGCGCGCGTCCGGCCCCGGCGGCCAGAACGTGAACAAGGTGGCGAGCGCGGTGGAACTGCGCTTCGACGTGGCGCATTCGCCGTCATTGCCGGAGCCCTTGCGCGCGCGCCTGCTCGCGCGCCGCGACCGCCGCCTGACCGCCGACGGCATGCTGGTGATCCAGGCCAGCCGCTTTCGCGACCAGGCCAAGAACCGCGAGGATGCGCGCACGCGCCTGGCCGAAATCGTGCGCGCTTCGTTGCATGTGCCGAAGAAACGCGTGGCGACCAAGCCCACGCGCGCCTCCAAGGAACGCCGCATCACGGCAAAGAAGAAGCGTGCACAGCACAAGCAAGCACGCGGCAAAGTGTGGGACCGCGAATGAGCGCGCCGGTCTTTCCCGCGCCGCCGCCGCAGATGCCGCAACTGCCGCCGTCGGCAGGGGCGGCGCTGTGCCGCTGGTTGTATGCACGCTGCGGCTGGCGCGTGGCCGGTGAACTTCCCGACGTGCCCAAACTGGTCGCCATCGCTGCGCCGCATTCAAGCAACTGGGATGCCGTGCTGGCCCTTCTGGTCAAGGTCGGTTTACGCATTGAGGTGCGCTTTATCGGCAAACGCGAGGCATTCTTCTGGCCGCTCGGCTGGCTGCTGCGGCATCTGGGTGGCATTCCGATCGATCGCCGGCATGCGCACAATGTCGTCAAAGACATCACCGGGCTTTTTGCGGGTACTGAAAAGCTGTGGTTTGCAGTTGCGCCAGAAGGTACGCGCAAAAAAGTAAAAGAATGGAAAAGTGGATTCTTGCGTATCGCGCTCGCCGCGAACGTGCCTATCTTGCCGGTGTACTTCCACTATCCGGAAAAGACCATCGGCTTCGGGCCGCTGTTCCATCCGAGCGGCGACATGGACGCGGACATGGCGAAGATCCGCGAATTTTATCGTCCGTGGCAGGGCAGGAATCGCGGCACCGTCTAGCGTTCCGAGTGGCCCGACTCGAAGTAATCCCGGCGCGAGAACATTCCCGGCTTGATCAGGTCCACGAACGCGCGCGCCTGCGGCGACAGGTATTTGCCCTTGCGCACGACGACACCGTAGCTGCGCTGCGGGAAATAACGGCGCATGTTGCGCACGGCGAGGCGTTTTTCGTCCTCGGGCTGGATGCAGATGCCGGTGACGATCGAGATTCCCAGCCCCATCGCCACGTATTGCTTGATCACTTCCCAGCCGCCGACTTCGATCGCGACCTGGTACGGCACGCGCGCCTGCTGGAACACGAGGTCGATCATGCGATACGTGGTCAGGCGCTGCGGCGGCAGGATCAACCCGTACGGCGACAGGTCCGCGAGTGCGATCTCGGGCTTCGACGCCAGGGGATGGTCCGGCGGCAGGATCAGCATGGGATCGAACCAGTGCACGGGCTCGTAGGACAGGTCGTGCGGCACGTCGAGCATGGAACCGAACGCGAAGTCGACCTGGTCGGAGCGCAGCAGCGCGAGTCCATCCTTGCCGGTGACGTTGGCGAGCTGCAAGCGCACTTCGGGCCGGCGTTCACGGAATCCGCGCACCAGCGGCGGCAGCAGGTACTGGATCGTCGAGGCTCCCGCGGCGATCGACACTTCGCCCGCGTCCAGGCCCTGGCGCTGGCTGCGGAATTGCTGGTCGAGCGCTTCCATGCCCTCGATCAGTGGACGCGCGAGGTCGTACAGCATCTGGCCTTCGCGCGTGAGCGACAGGCGCGGGCGCGTGCGCTCGAGCAGGCGCGTGCCAAGCTCCTTTTCCAGGGCAGATAGCTGCAAGCTCGCCGACGATGCCGACAGGAACAGCGCCTCGGCCGCGCGCGTCACCGTTCCGAACTTCACTGCGTAGCAGAACGCGCGAAGCTGCTTGAGGCGGTTGCCCTTGTAGTAGTGGCGGACGACGGCCTCGGCGGATGCCCTTGCCGCCCCGCGACGCTTTCTCGGTGCGATCGTGCTCGTTTTCGTACGGCTGTTCGATTTCCGCGCCATTTCATTCAATAGGATACATCATATTTGATAGTTTCAAATATAAAGATTGAAACATTCAGATTGTCAAATCGTATTTGGCAAGCCTAGTCTGCATGCGTTGCACTCACAATCACTTTCGAGGATCACGATGAAAACCGCGCTGCCCACCGCCGAACAAATCAAGATCGACTGGCAGAACAACCCGCGCTGGAAAGGCGTGAAACGTCCCTACTCGGCCGAGGACGTCGTGCGCCTGCGCGGCACCGTCCACGTCGAGCATTCGCTGGCGCGGCTCGGCGCCGAGAAATTGTGGAAATCCCTGCACAACGAGGATTACGTCAACGCGCTCGGCGCGCTCACCGGCAACCAGGCCATGCAGCAGGTAAAGGCTGGATTGAAGGCGATCTATCTTTCCGGCTGGCAGGTCGCGGCGGACGCGAACCTCGCCGGACAGATGTATCCGGACCAATCCCTGTATCCGGCCGATTCGGTGCCGGCGGTCGTGCGTCGCATCAACAATACGCTGCTGCGCGCCGATCAGCTCAATCATGCAGAAGGCGACGACAGCATCGACTTCCTGCAACCCATCGTTGCCGATGCCGAGGCCGGATTCGGCGGCGTGCTCAACGCGTTCGAGCTGATGAAGGCGATGATCGAGGCTGGCGCCGCCGGCGTGCATTTCGAGGATCAGTTGGCGAGCGTCAAAAAATGCGGGCACATGGGCGGCAAGGTGCTGGTGCCAACGCGCGAGGCCGTGGACAAGCTCGCCGCTGCGCGCCTTGCGGCGGATGTCATGGGCGTGCCGACCCTGCTCGTCGCGCGCACCGACGCCGAGGCCGCCGACCTGCTCACTTCCGACATCGACGCCAACGACAAGCCATTCACGACCGGCGAGCGCACCGTCGAAGGCTTCTACAAGACGCGCAATGGATTAGAGCAGGCGATTTCGCGCGGTGTCGCCTATGCGCCGTATGCGGACCTCGTGTGGTGCGAGACCGGCAAGCCGGACCT
>JAICYA010000320.1 GCA_025934455.1 Rudaea sp. | reverse complement strand
GATCTCACCCGACAAGATCAACGAGGATGTGGTCGTGCCGGTTTCGCGCCTGCCGGAACTGATCGCGACGCTGCACGGCATCGCGCACAAGCACGCCATCCCCATCGTCAACTTCGGCCATGCGGGCAATGGCAACATCCATGTGAATTTGCTGCCGCGCGATGCCGCCGAGCATGCGCGCGCAGAAAGCGCCCTGCCCGAGGTGTTCGCCGCGGTGCTCGAACTCGGCGGCACGCTCTCCGGCGAACACGGCATTGGCCTGGCCAAGCGCGATTTCCTCACCCAGGCGCTCGATCCAACGGCGCTCGCGCTGATGCGCCGGATCAAGACGCAGTTCGATCCGGACGGGATTCTCAATCCGGGCAAGCTGCTGCCGCCGTGACGAAAAAGCTCGACGCGCTGCTGCGCGATATCCGCGCCTGCCGCATCTGCGAAAAGCATCTGCCACTCGGACCCAATCCCGTGCTGCGCGCGAGCGCCAGCGCGCGAATCCTGATTGTCGGGCAGGCGCCGGGCACCAAGGTGCATGCGACAGGAATTCCGTGGAACGATGCGAGCGGCGAACGCCTGCGCGCGTGGATGGACGTGGACCGCGACACCTTCTACGACGAATCGCGCATCGCCATCGTGCCGATGGGCTTTTGTTATCCCGGCCGTGGACGCGGCGGCGACAATCCGCCGCGTCCGGAATGCGCTCGCACCTGGCATCCGCAATTGATTCCGCTGTTGCGCAACGTGCGCCTGACCTTGCTGATCGGCCAGTACGCGCACCGGTATTTCCTGCGCGAGCGGCGCCGCGATTCGCTCACGGCGACGGTGCGCGCGTTCGGCGATTACCTGCCGCAATTCCTGCCGATGGTGCATCCGAGTCCGCGCAACCAGGGCTGGCTCAAGCGCCACGCGTGGTTCGAGAAGGATCTGCTGCCGGTGTTACGCGAAAGCGTGCACGAGCTGCTGTAGCGCCGCCAGCGCCAGCGCCGCGTAGACGCCGGCGATCACGTCGTCGAGCATCACGCCAAGGCCGCCGGGAACCTTGCGGTCGGCCCACGACACCGGCCAGGGTTTGAGGATGTCGAAAATACGGAACAGCGCGAATCCGCAGGTGACCCACGGCCATCCGCGCGGCCACCACACGAGCGGTGCCAGCGCGATCCACTGGCCGACGAATTCGTCCCAGACCACGACAGACGGATCGGCGATTTTCAGCGTGCGCACGGCCCAGCCGCAAACCCACACTCCCAGTACAAACGCGAGTGCGAGCGCGAGCACGAACCATGGCAACGGCAATTCGCGCAGCGCCAGCCATGGCAGCAGCGCGGTCAGCGATCCGGCAGTGCCTGGCGCGAACGGACTCAAACCGGAGCCGAAGCCGCAGGCGATCCAGCCGGCCGGATGCCTGAGCAGCGCGCGGCGTTGCGTGGCATCCAGACTCATGCAAAATGTTCCCAACCACGTCGCGGCACTGAGACGAGCTTTCCGGACGCATCGTGCACATGTACATCGGCGCCCGCCACAATGCGGCCAATGCACGTCGCGGCGCAGCCGCTGCCCGCGAGATCGCGCAGCAAATCGGATGCAACCGCGTCCGGCGCGGTGAAACACAATTCGTAGTCGTCGCCGCCGGCAAGCTGGAATTCACGGCGCGTGGACACATCGAAAGCGGCGGCAAGCTCGGACGACGCCGGCAGCGCATCCGCGTCGATCTGCGCGCCAACGCCACTGGCGTCGCAGATGTGTCCCAGATCGGCGGCGAGTCCGTCGGAGACATCGATGCAGGCGCTGGACCGACCGCGCAGGATCGATCCTTGTTCGACGCGCGGCGTCGGCCGGTTCAGGCGCCCCGACAAATACGCGCTTTGCGTCCGGCCCGATTGCAGCAGGCGCAATCCCGCCGCAGCGTCGCCCAGCGTGCCGGTGACATACACGCCATCGCCGACACACGCGCCGGACCGCGTGAGCGCCGCGCCTTCACGCACGAAACCGTGAATCGTCACCGTGATCGACAGCGGACCTTGCGTTGTATCACCGCCAACGAGAGCGACGCGGTGCTGGTGCGCGAGTTCCGCGAAGCCGTCGGCGAATTCTTCAACCCAGCGCGCATCGGCACCCGGCAAGGTCAGCGCGAGCGTGGCCCAGGCCGGTTCCGCGCCCATCGCGGCGAGATCGGACAAGTTCACGGCGAGCGCCTTCCAGCCAATGTCGCGCGCAGCAGTGTCGTGCGGAAAATGCACGCCGGCGACCAGCGTATCGGTGCTTACCGCGAGCAATTTTCCTGCGGGCATGGCGAGCAAGGCCGCATCGTCGCCGATGCCCAGGCGCACATCTGCACGCGTGGCGTGGCAGCGTTTCCGGATCAGGTCGATGAGCGCGAATTCGGCCACGTCAGCCGCGACGCGGGTTCCCGGGTTCCGCCGCACGCCACTCGCGCGCCGCCTTGTCGAGCACGCCGTTGACGTAGGTGTGGCCGTGCTCGGCACCGAAACGCTTGGCGACTTCGACCGCCTCGTTGAGCACGACGCGGTACGGCACGTCGGGACGATGGCGCAGCTCGTAGGCAGCCAGGCGCAATATCGCGCGCTCGATCGGATCGACCTGCGCCATGTCGCGATCGAGCCATGGCGCAAGCCCGGCATCGAGTTCGGCGCAGTGTTTTTCCACGCCGCGCAGCAGATCCTCGAAATAATCCAGGTCCGCGATTTCCATGTCCTGTTCGTGACGGAACTCTTCGATGACGTCGCGCATCGGATTGCCACCGATCTGCCAGGCGTACAGCGCCTGTGCGGCGCGCCGGCGTGCGCGCGAACGCGCGCTGAGATCGATGCCGGAATTGCGGTTTTGATCGCTCATGTTCGCCTCGATAAATCCGCCATTTCCAATGCCGCCAGCGCAACTTCCTCGCCCTTGTTGCCACGCGCGCCGCCGGCGCGCGCTTGGGCATCATCAAAACGCTCGACAGCAAGCACGCCGTTGAGCACGGGCACGCCATGGT
>JAICYA010000484.1 GCA_025934455.1 Rudaea sp. | reverse complement strand
TGGCGTCCGCGGTGCTGCAGCGCGTGGATGCCGGCAAGGAGACGCTCGATCGCCGCATCATGTTCGGCAAGGACGCGCTGCTCGATTACGCGCCGGTCACGAAGCAGCACGTCGGGCCGCCCGGCATGACCGTATCGGAACTGTGTGCGGCTGCGATCACGCTGAGCGACAACACGGCCGCCAACGTATTGCTGAAGGAAATCGGCGGCCCGCAGGCGGTCACGGCGTATGCGCGCAGCCTGGGCGACGAATTCACGCTGCTGGACCGCTACGAGCCTGCATTGAATCCCATCGACACGACGACGCCGAAATCGATGCTCGGCGACATGCAGCAACTGCTGTTGGGCGAGCGGCTTTCCCGATCATCGCGCGAAATGTTGATTCACTGGATGGTCGCATGCCAGACCGGACTCCAATCCTTGCGCGCGGGAATGCCGAGCGGTTGGCGAGTGGGCGACAAGACGGGCCAGTGGGACGGAAACGGAACTGGCGCAAACAACGACATCGCCATCGTATGGCCGCCGAATCGAAAGCCGATCCTTGTTGCTGCCTACTACATGAATCACACCACGGACCCGTCCACCCGCAAGGCGGTGCTCGCCGACGTGGGCCGCATCGTCGTGTCGCTGGCCTAGCGATCCGCGCAGGGGTGTAGGCTTCGCCTTCATGTATTTGCGCCATCCTTGCCGATCGTGACCCTGCCATCGCTGCCACCGACCATCCTCGGCTTGATGCAGAGGGCGCACGGTGAATTGGCGCGCAGGCAGTTGGATGCCGCCGCCGCCACCTTGGCGTCGTTGCTGGTCACGGCGCCCGATTGCGCGCCGGCGCTGGGCATGGCCGGGGTGACGGCGCAAATGCAGGGCCGCCACGGTGACGCGGCAGCCTTTTTTCGCAAAGCGATCGCGCAGCAGCCCTTGGATGCAGGATTGCAGGCAGGGCTCGGCATCTCCCTGTTTGAAACGGGCGATGTGGAAGGCGCGATCGCGGCGCTGCGGCGCACGTGCGAGCTGGCACCGAACGTGGCGGCGGGCTGGTACAACCTCGGCAAGGCGCTCAAACTGCAGGTCCGCACGGAACAGGCGATCGAGGCATTGCAACGAGCGTTGCGAATCGATCCCTCGCACGTTTCGGCGCGGCTGACGCTGGCCGACGCGCATGCCAGCATTGGGCAGGTCGATGAGGCGTCCACCGAGTTGCGCGGATTGCTGAAAGCCCATCCTGAACAGGCGCGCGCGTGGTTCGCGTTGGCCAACCTGAAAGTCATTCCGCTGTCCGCCGGCGATGTGGAAACATTGCGTGTGCATTTCGAACAGGCGGGCGCGTCCCCTGAAGCGCGCGTGCTGTTTGGCGTTGTGCTGGCGCGCGCGCTGGAGGATCAGGGCGATTACGCGCATTCGTTCGAGGTCGTGAGGAAGGCCAACCGTTTGCAACGAAAACGCGTCCGCTGGGATGCGGCCGGGCATCGCGCGCACATCGATGCAATCGAACGGGCGTTCGCGGCGAAATTGCCGGCACTGGTCGATCCTGAGCGGGGCAGCGAGGTGATTTTCATCGCAAGCATCCCGCGTTCGGGCTCCTCGTTGGTCGAGCAGATCCTG
>JAICYA010000203.1 GCA_025934455.1 Rudaea sp. | reverse complement strand
TGCGTATTGCGGTTTTGCTCAGATCACCAGCTTCAGGAACAGAAGGCCGAGCCCGATCATGCCGGCGCCGAACAGGCGCAGGCTGCGCTCGTCCAGCTGCCGCAGCTGCTCGGCCATGCGCTTCCACACGGCCGGCAGCACGAGCAGGAACAGGCCCTCGATCACCAGCACCAGGCACAGTGCGGCTTCCAGTGGCTTCACTTGCTCGCGTCGAAATAACGCATGAACTCGGACTTCGGATCGACGACGATGACGCCGCCATTCTTGAACGCCTCGCGGTAGGCCTTCAGACTGCGGTCGAACGCGTAGAAATCCGGATCCTTGGCGTACGCGGCAGCGTAAATTTCCGCAGCCTTGGCATCGCCTTCGCCGCGTGCTTCCTGCGCGTCGCGCTCGGCCTCGGCCTTGATCACCTGCACCTGGCGGTCGGCGTCGGCCTCGATCTTGGCGGCCTCCTCCTTGCCGTTGGAGCGCTGCTCGTTGGCCAGGCGATTGCGCTCGGCGCTCATGCGCTTGTAGACCGAAGCCAGCACCTCGTCGGGGAATTCGATGCGTTTGATGCGCACGTCGACGACGCGGATGCCGAGCTTGCCCTCGGTCGCCTCATTGGCCTGCTTGCGCACGTTTTCGGTGATGTCCGAGCGCGCGTTCGCGATCAGGTCGTTGAGCGTGCGCGCGGTGAATTCGAAGCGCAGCGCATCCTTGATGATCGGCGCGAGGCGCTGGTTGGCCAGCGTCTGCGTCTCGTCCGCGCCGAATGAGCGGTAGTACGCGGCCGGGTCCGAAATGCGCCACTTTACGTAGAAATCGACGTTGACCGCCTTCTTCTCGGACGTGAAGTAACGCTCCGGCTGCGCTTCGAGATTCAGGATGCGGCGGTCGTAGCGCACGACCTGCTGGACCAGTGGCATCTTGAAGTGCAGGCCGGGTTTGTAATCCGTGGCGGCGCTGCCCGCTCCCTCGATGCGGCCGAATTGCAGCACCAGGGCGCTTTGTCCCGCCGGCACGATGAACGCGCTGTTGGCGATCAGCACGACCAGCAGCAAGGCGATAATGGGTGGCAGGAGTTTCATTGGTTGGCCTCCTTGCCCGTTTTCTTCGCATCGTCCGCAACGGATGCCGCGGCGGCGGCAGTGGTCGCATCGAGTCCGGATTTGAGCTTGTCCAGCGGCAAATAAATCAGATTCTTGCCGTTGCCGGTATCGACGACCTTCGTATTGTTGGCGAGCACATCTTGCATCGTTTCCAGGTACAGGCGCTTGCGCGTGACTTCCGGCGCCGCCTTGTACTGCGCGTCGATCAGCGAAAAACGCTGAGCATCGCCGGTCGCGACCGCGATCTGCGCGGCCTTGTAGCCTTCCGCCGCGGCGCGGATGCGCGCTGCTTCGCCGCGCGCCAACGGTACCGCCTTGGCCGCGTAGCCCTGGGCCTCATTGATGAACTGCTGCTGGTTGTTGCCGGCGTTGTTGGCGTCGTCGAATGCTTCTTTCACTTCCGGCGGCGGCAGGATTTTCTGGAAATTGATCTCGGTGACGAACAGGCCTACACCGTAGCCGTCCAGCGTTTGCTGCAGCAGTTTCTTGGTTTCGCCGACAACTTCGGAACCGTGACCGGAAAGAATCGTGTCCATCGCGCTGCGTCCGATCACTTGGCGCACTGCACTTTCGGCCGCCTGCTTGAGCGTTTCGTCCGGCTGGTTGGCGGCGAACAGGTATTTTTCTGCATCGGTGACCTGGTATTGGACATTGAAGTCGACCAGCACGATGTTCTCGTCCTTGGTCAGCATGCGCACTTCGTCGGACACCGAGCGCACGTTGGTCGCCTCCACGCGAATCACGCGTTCGACCGGTGCCGGCCATTTCAGGTTCAGGCCGCTGGTCATGACGCGGTTGAACTGGCCGAAGCGCAGCACCACGCCGATCTGGCGCGCATCGATCACCGTCCACGAATCCAGCGCCAGCCAGCCGACGACCAATGCCAGCACGATCAGGGCGATGCCGCCCGAGCCGCCGCCAATTCCACCACCGCCGCCGCGAAGCAAACGGTTGAAGCCGTCGCGCAGACGCTTGAGCCACGCGTCCAAATCAGGAGGCTTGCCTTGCCAAGGGTCGCGTTTGCCGCCGCCGCTTCCGGGTTCGTTCCAGGCCATGGTTGTCTCAAACAGTCGCAGTCGAAGGATTGTAGGAAGCCGCATCCGCAGCGGCAAGTTGTGTACGCAGCCACTCGCCCTCGCCTGCGGGCAACCCGAACAAGGGTTCGAGCAGCGCGCGCGGCGCGTCGATCTCGATTTCCCAGCCGCTCTCGACGTGGCGTTCGTTTGCCACCAGGCCTTGCGCGAACAGGCGCGCGCGCAGGCGTCCGGCGTCGACCGGCAGATGCAGCCAGTGGCGCACGCGCTCGCCTTGCAGGCTGCGCGCGATCGTGTCGCGCAGCAGATCCAGTCCGATTGCGTGTGTCGCCGAAACCCAGACGCGTGGGGTCTTGCCGCCGTCCAGGACTTCGGCGCGGGGCACTGGCATTCCCTCGCCGTCGGCCAATCTATCCAATTTGTTGAACACCAGAATCTGCGGCACGTCCTGCGCGCCGATTTCGGCGAGCACGCGTTCGACTTCCTCGATGCGTCGGTCGCGCTCGGGATCGGCGCAATCAACGACATGCAGCAGCAAGTCCGCGTCGCGCGTTTCGGCCAGCGTCGACTTGAACGCGGCGACCAGATCGTGCGGCAGGTCGCGGATGAATCCCACCGTGTCGGCCAGCACGAACGGCCCGCAATTCAGCCCGTCGATGCGGCGCAGGGTCGGATCGAGCGTGGCGAACAATTGATCGGCGACGTACACGCCGGCATCGGTCAACGCATTGAACAAGGTGGATTTGCCTGCGTTCGTGTAGCCGACCAGCGAGACCAGCGGCAGCGCGTTGCGTTCGCGCGCGCGTCGCGCGGTGCTGCGCTGCGTTTCCACTTTTTCGAGGCGCTGGGTGAGCTGCTTGACCCGCGCCGCGAGCAGGCGGCGGTCGAGTTCGAGCTGGGTTTCGCCCGGGCCGCGCAGGCCGATCGCGCCACCGCGCTGGCGCTCCAGATGCGTCCAGCCGCGTACCAGGCGCGTGGCCATGTGCTTGAGCTGCGCGAGTTCGACCTGGAGTTTGCCCTCGTGCGAACGCGCGCGCTGGGCGAAGATGTCGAGGATCAATCCGGTGCGGTCGACCACGCGACATTGCGTGAATTGTTCGAGGTTGCGCTCCTGCACCGGCGATAGCGCGTGATTGACCAGGATCAGGTCGGCGTTCTCGGCCTGCTTGAGCGCCTTGACCTCTTCGGCCTTGCCGCTGCCGATGAAGAATTTCGGATTCGGCCGTTCGATGCGTGCGTTCAACGCGCCAACCACGCTGGCGCCGGCCGAGCGCGCGAGTTCGCGGAACTCGGCCAACGCGTCGGGATCGTTCTCGCCCACCCGGTGCGGCTGCACCAGCAGCGCGCGTTCGCCCTTGCGGGAGCGTTCGAACAAGGTTTGCGACAAATCAGCTCTCGACGACTTCGGCCCCGACGGCCGCGGCGTTGGCATGGTCTTCGTGCTCGGTACCGACGCGCACGTTGCGGCTGGGCACGATGGTGGAAATGGCGTGTTTGTAGACCATCTGGCTGACGGTATTGCGCAACAGCACGACGAACTGGTCGAAGGATTCCACGGTTCCCTGCAACTTGATGCCGTTCACGAGATAGATCGATACCGGGATGCGCTCGCGGCGCAGGGCATTGAGAAACGGATCTTGCAGCGACTGACCTTTGGACATGGTTCTTCTCCCTTCGACAAACTGTAATTATTCGAATCGGATAAACGGCGCGGACCAAACATCAGATGCGGTCCGGACACCCCAATTCAAGATGCTGAAAGTATACGCGTTTTGGCCCTGCCGTAGAAGTCGGCTCAAGCGCGCCGCTCGGCCAGGAAGCCCGCCACGGCAACTGCGGCGCAAAGCGCATGCGCAGGATCGAACGGATCGAGGGCGCGCGCATCGAGCTCCGAGCGCAGCCAGGTGAGCTGGCGCTTGGCCAGTTGGCGGGTGGCGAACACCGCGCGGTCGCGGAATTCGTCCGCGCCGAATGCACCGTGCAGATGTTGCCAGGCCTGCCGGTAGCCGACTGCCCGCAACGCCGGCAGATCGGGCTGCAAATCGCCGCGCTCACGCAAGCCACGAACTTCATCGAGGAAACCCGCATCGATCATGGCATCCATGCGCTGCGCGATGCGTTCGTGCAATTGCGCGCGATCATCCGGAATCAGCGCCAGCTTGAGCACGCGATAACCGAACCGCGCCGGCAACCCGCCCTGCTGCGCCGACAAGGGCTTGCCGGTCAGCGCGATCACTTCCAGCGCGCGCTGGATGCGCTGCGCGTCGCCGGGCCGGATTTTCTCCGCCGCGACCGGATCGCGTTCGCGCAGGCGTGCATGCATGGCCGGCCAGCCGAGTACGCGGGCTTGTTCCGCCAG
>JAICYA010000486.1 GCA_025934455.1 Rudaea sp. | reverse complement strand
GTGCTCGGCGAGTGGGAAAACCCGTATCGCACGATGGACTTCAAGTACGAGGCCGACATAATCCGCGCGCTGGCGAAAATCGTCGCGAATGGACACGTGGTGCGCGGTTTCAAGCCGGTGCACTGGTGCTTCGACTGCGGCTCGGCGCTGGCCGAAGCGGAAATCGAGTACCAGGACAAGACCTCGCCGGCCATCGACGTGGCCTACGATGCGGTCGATCCCAAGGCGCTGGCGGCCAAGTTCGGCGCGACCATTGGCGCCGACGAAATCGTCGCGGTTCCGATCTGGACGACCACGCCGTGGACTTTGCCGGCTAGTTTCGCGGTCACGCTCGGGCCGGAACTGGATTATGTTCTGGTCGAAGGTCCGCAACGTGCCGGCAAGCGCGTACTGCTCGTGCTGGCGCGCGCGCTGGCGGAAAAAGCGCTCGCCCGGTACGGCGTCGAAACGCCGAAAATCTTGGGCGAGGCCAAAGGCGAGGCGCTGGAAGGGCTGGAACTCAAGCATCCGTTTTACGAGCGCGAGGTTCCGATCATCCTCGGCGATCACGTCTCCGCCGAAGATGGCACCGGCGCCGTGCACACCGCGCCCGGACACGGCGCGGAGGACTTCGCGGTTGGCCAGAAATACGGCATTGTGGAAAAGCATACTCCGACCGAATTGAATCCGGTCGGCCCGAACGGCGTGTACCTGCCGGAAACACCGATCTTTGCGGGCCAGTTCATCTTTAAGGCCAACGACGCCATCGTCGAGCTGTTGCGTGAACGCGGCATGCTACTCGCGTTCGCCAAGATCACGCACAGTTATCCGCATTGCTGGCGGCATCGCACGCCGGTTGCGTTCCGCACCACGCCGCAGTGGTTCATCGGCATGGAGCAGAAGAACCTGCGTGCCGATGCGCTCAAGGCCATCCACAACGACGTCAAATGGTTTCCGGACTGGGGTGAAGCGCGTATCGCGTCGATGATCGAGGGCCGTCCCGATTGGTGCATCTCGCGCCAGCGTACTTGGGGCGTGCCGATCGCGTTGTTCGCGCACAAGTCCACAAAGCAGCCGCATCCGCGCAGCGTGGAATTGATGGAACAGGTTGCGCAGCGCGTCGAGAAGGCCGGCGCCGATGCGTGGTACGCGCTCGATCCGCGCGAACTGCTCGGCGCCGAGGCGGACGATTACGAAAAAGTCGCGGACATCCTCGATGTCTGGTTCGATTCGGGTGTGACGCATTTCTGCGTGCTCGACCAGCGTGCAAATCTGGCGAGAAAGCCCGGTGACAAGGTCATGTACCTGGAAGGCTCGGACCAGCATCGCGGCTGGTTCCATTCCTCGCTGCTCACGTCCGTCGCCATGCACGGCAAAGCACCCTACGACGAAGTGCTCACCCACGGCTTCACCGTGGACGAGCAGGGCCGCAAGATGTCCAAATCGCTCGGCAACGGCATCGAGCCGCAGGACGTAATCAAGAATTACGGTGCCGACATCCTGCGCTTGTGGATCGCTTCAGCAGACTACCGCAACGAGATGGCGTTATCGGACACCATCCTCAAGCGCGTTGCCGATTCCTACCGTCGCATCCGCAATACCGCGCGCTTCCTG
>JAICYA010000047.1 GCA_025934455.1 Rudaea sp. | reverse complement strand
GAAAATGCAGCGACCAGTATTGAATCACCACCGTGAGCGCGTTGGGGAACACCGCCCACGTCGTCGGTATCAGCCGTTGCCACTGGTCGGTGGCAAACAGCATCCCGTAAAACGCCGCGCCGTTCAGTACCCACAACAGGTTGATGGAGAAGTGCCACCAGCGCGCGGGCCCGACCGTGTGGCGGATGCCCGGAATGCCCAGCCACCCCGGAATGGTCACCGAGTCGCTTTTGGACGTCCACACATGTTCGGGCGAAACGAGCACGTCCAGGGTTTTGACGACGCGGCCGTCCGCGTCCTTCCGTGACTTCCATACTCGGTCTTTCGGAACCGAATGCAGGAAGCGGAACCAGTCGGTATCAGGGGTGCAATCCCGGTTCCAGTAAAGGCGCGGGTGGTCCGCGAGGATCTGGATGCCCGACCGAATGATGAAGAACATGAAGAGCATGTTGAGGAAGTGTTCCACCCGCAGCCACAACGGGTAGCCGCCTTGAACCACCATCGCGGACTTGGATATGCCCGGATAGCGCACGACGAATTGCTGAAACCAGGGGCTTGTGAACAAACCTTGGCAGACCGCGATCCCGAGGATCAGGACGACGAAGGCGACCGGCAGGATCCACAAGACGTTGATCCAGCGCTTGCCCACGCGGATCCGCGGCACCTCACCCGGTTGCGGCGGCAGCCAGGAATCGGGCCGGATGCTGCCACTCGCCTTGCTGACGCGGGCTTCGAGGGGATCAGTCCGGGACGCTTGCATGCTGGTACCTCGCTGCGTGTATCGTCGATGCCGAATAGGTCAGCGTTGACGGGCGATGGCCTGCTCGAGACGTTCGAGCTTTCCGGTGAGCTCGTTGCCGTGACCGGGCCGGATGTCGGCCTTCAGCACCAGATCGACGCGTTTGCCATAAGCCGATACCGCATCGGCCACCCGCCGGATGACGTCGAAGACCTCGTCCCACTCGCCTTCAAGGGTCGTGAACATCGAATCAGTGCGATTGGGCAGTCCGGAGGCACGCACGACTTTCACCGCAGCGGCGACTGCATCGTGAAAGGAGTCACTCGCTTCGCCGCCGCTTGGCAAGACAGAAAACGCCACCAGCATGATCTTCCCTCCATTCGGTCCGCGGATTCCGGTTTCCAGACTGCATTCCTTGTGGGAGCGGTTTGCCGGCTTCCGACAAGGGTGTCGATGACCTATTCCCCTCGCGTCAGCGCTTTTCCGGAGTGGACGACGACCGCCGGCTCACCCGGATGATGGTCGTGTTGTGCAATCGAATACATGGTGTTGCCGGCGTTGGTGCCTTTCCTGTGGACGCCTTTCACGGTGCCGTGGCCGATCGCGCTGCGGTAGTGCCAGGTCACCTTGGTACCCGCGGGAATCGTCTTGAACGCAGCTTTCTTTGCGGTAGCCATGGTGCTTCTCCTGTGCTGCCATTGGGACGGGAAAATCAATGGTTTTCGAACAGACGGCCGTCCCGTGGTTTTGTTCGCCGGCACCGCTTCGAACTGATGACGCCTGCAGGCGCGATCCTTCAGCATCGTTCTCAACCCGATGCGGATTTAGCATGATGCTCCGTTGGCGGGCCTTCCGCCGAGGTCCCGGCGCCGATCGCACGCTCGAACGCGACCTCGGCGCGCAGTCCTTCCAGATCGCGGTGGATCATCGCCTCCGCCAGTTTCCTGCCACGGTACCGATAGGTGATCGAGCAGTCGCGCGCTTCGAGGTCGCCGTCGATTTCGGTGCTGTCCCAGTGTTCCGCGTGGCCGACGTAGGCGATGCCGAGGTCGTATTGCTCGGTCCAGAAGAATGGCACGGCGTCGAAGGGTTCGCGGCGACCAAGCATGTTGCGCGCCGCGGTTTGTCCCTGACGTTCGGCCACCACGAAATGTTCGGCCCGGATCGACTCGCCTGTGAGCCGGTCGGGCCAGCGGGCGATGTCGCCGGCGGCATAAATTCCCGGCACGCTGGTTTCGAGATGTTCGTCGACGGCGACGCCGCGATCGACGTCGAGTCCAGCCTGTTCGGCCAGCGCGATCGCAGGCCGCACGCCGATCCCGATCACGACCAGATCGGCCGTCAGGATGTCGCCGTTTTTCAGCGTGACGCCACGCGCGTCGATGGCGGTCGCCGTGGCGCCGAGATGGAATGTCACACCATGCTGTTCATGGAGCCGGCGGATGAATGCCCCGACTTGCGGCCCAAGAATCTTCTGCATGGGGATCGCTTCCGGCGCTACCACGTGCACGTCGAGATTGCGCGCGCGCAGCGACGCGGCGACCTCGAGGCCGATGAAACTCGCGCCGATCACCACCACGTGCTTGGCAAGCAAGGTCGCGGCGACCAGCGCCTGGCTGTCGGCGACGGTGCGCAGGTAGTGGACGTGCGAAAGGTTCGCGCCGGGCGCGTCGAGATGGACGGGCTCCGCGCCGGTGGCCAACAGCAATGCATCGTAGGTATGGTGGCTGCCGTCCACGAGCCGCACCTGTCGCGCTGCCGCGTCGATCGCCGCGACGCGCGTGTTCAGCCGCACGTCGATCTGGTTGTCGCGATAGAACTTCGCAGGACGCAGAAGGTTCGACATTCCCGTCGCGGTGCCGGCGAGATAGCCCTTCGACAGGTTGGGCCGGTCGCACGGCAGCACCGCGTCGGCGCTGAGCATCGTGATGCGGCCGGCGTAGCCCTCGCGGCGCAACGTTTCCGCCGCGGCATTGCCGGCGGAGCCGCCGCCGATGATGACGATCGATTCCGGTGTACCGGCTGTGACCGGGCCGGCATGCGGCGCGACCCGCTCCAGCTTTTCGCGAACGTAAACGGTTTCGATCACCGTCTGCGCCGGCGTGAACTGGTGCGCCAGGTCATGCACGATCTCGATATCCCAGCGTGAAACCGGATCGCGCGCCGGCGCGCGCAGCGCCTCGCCGGTGCGCAGGCTGAAGCAGGCGTGGTGCCAGGGACAGCGAACCGTATCGCCGACCAGCAAGCCCTGTTCCAGCGGCGCGCCGTAGTGCGAGCAAATGGCGCCGATCGCGAACAGCTCGTTGCCGCGACAAACCAGCATCACCGGCTCGCCCCGGGCGTGCCCGAGCAGCATGCCGCCGTCCGGAATCATCGACAACTCGACGCCTTGTTCGAGATCGGGATCGCTGAGTTTTGTCTTGTCCTCGTCCATGGGCATCTCTGCAGGAACGAATGACGGCGACTGCGTACCCAGCCAAGAGGCAGCGCGCGTAGCGCGGTCAGGAAACGCGGGCGTCCGTGCCGCGTGAATCTCCCTTGAAAACGGGCAGACTAAACCGCGCGGCGCGTTCGCTCCGTTGGCTAACGCACACAGAGCGGGAAGGTCGCGGCTGTATCCTGAACGCTGCATGCGCGTCGTGAATCTTCACGCGCGCTTGCTTCACTTTGGGCGTCCAATGGGACGCATCGGACCCATGCGTGGACATGGAATGCGGAACGGAAGGCGATCGCCTGTGACCGCGGACGTAGCTCGTGTCGAACGGGATCGCATGGGTGCGATGCTCGACGCAGCGCCCGGCGAGGCGTTCCCCGCCGACATCGCGATGGCGCTGCTCCTGATCGCGCTCTTCCATCGCATGACCTTGGGCGTGCAGGTGGTGATCGAGGATTACGTCCACTCGGCGATGAAGCTTCCCGCGCTGATCGCGATGCGTTTCGCCTGTTTTGAGCTGGCCGTTGCCGGGATCCTGGCGACCGTACGGATCGCCTTGGATGATCGGGGACGATGCCCCGACCCGCCGCGCAAGGATCGCATGACTTGAACAAGCGCAATAACACCGAAGCGAACACGCCCTACTGGCGGATGCTCAGCGCCGGACTCGTCACCGGCGCGGCCGACGACGACCCGAGCGGCATCGCGACGTATTCGCAGGTCGGCGCGGCCTACGGCTACAACACCATGTGGAGCGTCCTGCTGGCGCTGCCACTGATGATCGCGATTCAAATGATCAGCGCGCGCATCGGCCGCGTCACCGGCGCCGGCGTCGCGGCCGGCTTGCGCAAGCGCTACGGACACTGGCTGGTGTACTGCCTCGTGTCCGCGCTGCTGGTCGCCAACATCATCAACCTGGGGGCGGACATCGGCGCGATGGGCGCCGCGCTCAAGCTGCTGGTCGGCGGCCCCGCGCTCGCGTACACCGCGGTGTTCATGCTGCTCTCGATTGCGCTGCAGGTATTCGTGCCGTTCTCGTACTACTCGCCCATCCTGAAGATCCTGACGCTAAGTCTGTTTGCCTATGTCGCCACCGCGTTCGCGGTCAAGGTCCCCTGGAATGAAGTGTTGCAAGGTGTTTTTCTGCCGCATATCACGATCGATGCCAAATACGCGATGGCGATCGTGGCGGTACTCGGCACCACCATCAGCCCCTATCTGTTTTTCTGGCAGGCCGCGCAGGAAGTCGAGGAAGTGCGGGATGTCCGCAACCTGCGCCGGCCGCTCATGCGCATGCCGCTGCAAGGGCCGTCCGCGCTCAGGCGCATCGGCATCGACACGGTTGCGGGGATGTTCGCTTCCGAGATCGTGGCGTTCTTCATCATCCTCACCGCGGCGGTCGTGCTGCACGCACATGGCAAGACCGACATCACCTCCTCCGCGGAGGCCGCTGCGGCGTTGCGCCCGCTGGCAGGGCGGTTCGCTTCCGTGCTGTTCGCGGCCGGAATCATCGGGACCGGCCTGCTGGCAGTCCCCGTGCTCGCGGGATCCGCGGCGTACGGCGGGGCGGAAGCCTTCGGCAAGCCGAGCGGGCTCGAACTCAAACTGTCCCGCGCCAAGCTCTTCTACGTGGTACTCGCCGTTTCCGGCGCGCTGGGGCTGGCGCTCAATGTCCTCCCCATCGATCCGGTCAAGGCGCTGTATTGGAGCGCGGTGATCAACGGTGTCGCCGCGGTTCCGATCATGGCCGCGATCATGGTGTTCAGCATGAGCCTGCGCGACATGGGCAAATTCGTTCTTCCGCTGTGGCTGCAGATCCTGGGCTGGATCGCAACGCTGGTGATGACCGTGGCGGCCGTGGTCATGTTCGCGACCTGGGGCAGGTAATGCGGGCGTGTCCGTTCCATGCAGAACCGGATCCCTGACGCGGTGCGGCCATGCCCGGCAAATCCAATTCGCGTTTCGTCGTTTGCGCCGCGCTCGCCGGAAACCTGATCATTGCCTTGAGCAAATTCGCCGCCGCCGCATTGACGGGCAGTTCGGCGATGTGGAGCGAGGGCGTTCATTCCCTGGTCGACAGCGTCAACGAATTGCTGTTGCTGTACGGCCTGCATCGCGCCAGCAAGCCGCCCGACCGGACCCATCCCTTCGGCCATGGCCGCGAGCTCTATTTCTGGAGCTTCATCGTCGCGCTGCTGGTACTGGCGGTGGGCGCGGGCGTCGCCCTCATCGAAGGGGTGATGCGCCTGCGCAACCCGGTTCCGGACAGGGATCTCTGGATCAATTACGCCGTGCTCGGCGTGGCAGCGGTGTTCGAGGGCACTTCATGGTCGATCGCGCTGCGCGAGTTTCGCACGCGCAAGGGAAGCCTCGGATATTTCCAGGCGTTCCGGCAAAGCAAGGACCCGACCACGTTCACGGTCCTGCTGGAGGACAGCGCGGCGCTGCTGGGACTCTTGATCGCTTTCCTCGGCATCCTTGGCGCGCAGTTGCTGGGCGCGCCCCGGCTGGATGGTGCGGCGGCGGTCGGCATCGCGCTGGTGCTGGCGACCTCGGCGCTGCTGCTGGCGCGCGAAAGCAAGGGGTTGCTGCTCGGCGAGCCCGCGCATCCGCGGGTGGGCGAAGCGATACTGGCCATCGCGAGACGGGATCCGGGCATCCGCAGCGCCAACGGCGTGCTGACCATGCAGATGGGGCCGGACCAGATCGTCGCCATGCTGAGCGCGGAATTCGAAGACGCGTTGACCACGCCCGAGATCGAAGCCTGCGTCAACCGCATGGAAACCAGCGCAAAGCAGGCGAATGCCGCGATCGTCGCGCTGTTCGTCAAGCCGCAAACCCCGGAAGTCTGGCAGGCGCGGCGCAAGGCCATGGAAGACAAGAGCGACGCGCCGTGATTGCGGCGCACCGCATGTTTCGTGTTTCCGTGTCCACGCCGTTTCCGCGTCAACGCTGATAGTAGGTCTGCACCTGCGTGGCGACGGTGGGGTCCGCGAAGTTCGGCCAGTGATCCTTGTCGAATCCGGGTGCGTCCTTGAGTCGTTCCTTGGGTACGTCGAGGACCACGCGTTCGTTTCCGCCATCCACACGAAACGCTTCCCACGGGACAGCGAACAGCTTGTTGCCCATGCCCAGCATGCCGCCGAACGACAACACGCCGAAGGCGATCTTGCCGCTGGTGGTGCTGATCATGACGTCCTTGAGTTCCCCGAGCGACTCGTCCTGGGGATTCTTGACGTCCGCGCCGATCAGCGTGGAAGCGGAAAGAAACTGGGGGGAAAGAAATTTGACGGTTTGAGCCATGGGGCGCTCCTTGGAACTGAAATGCGGTGGAAGGTCATGCCCGAACGCGTTGCCGGACAGGCGCCGGCAACGTTGCGCAGCCCGGCTTACTGCGCGGGCTTGATGGTGAAGCCGGAGAAACCGACGCCGACATTCCAGCCGGTTCCGTGACCGCGGATGGCAAGCGAGATGTCGCCCTTGGTCATCACCGAGGCATGCGCGCTCTGCGCCGCGCCGGCGTGGGCGGTGGCGCGCGCATAGCTGCCCAGCACCTGATGGATATTGCTGACATCGGTGAAGCTGCCGCGACCATCGGTAAGCCGGTAATTCCCGACGCTGAGTCCGCCGCCCTTGGCGCTGAGGGTGACCGGCATCGTCTGGCCGTTGTCGCAGGTGACCGTGCCGGAACCGCTCGCGGTCTCGTAGACCGCGGACCAGCCGTGAAGGGTGAAGGTCATGTGGCAGTCCATGTTCCCGGCATTGCTGTCATTGGCGGCCAGCGCGCCGGGAGCCAGCGCGAGCAGGCCGATGCCTAGCGCTGTCGCAAGCGAGAGGGAAAGTTTCGAGGTTTGCATTTGCATGATGAATCTCCGTAATGCCTGAAGGTGCGCGTCGTCACGGCAGACCCGTGGCGACGCGCTAGTGACCAAGCCGCGTTCATGTCTCGCGGTCGAGATCGTCGTTCCTGCGTGAGGCGTCGCGCATGTGATCGGCGGCCCGACCCAGGCTTTTCTGCACCTTGCCGGTGTTCTTCTCGATGTTGCCCGTGATCTCCCGGGTCTTGTCGCCGGTGACCTTTCCGGTCACTTCCTTGATCGTGCCCTTGATTTCGCGCCTGGTGCCTTCGGTGCGATTCTTGTCCATGTTGAACACTCCTGTGGAATTTCCGCTGTGTGAATCAGTCTGAAGTCTGTCGCTTGGGGTGACCCGGCCGGGAGCGTGCAGCGCCTCGTTTCAGAGGCGCACCCGGCGACCGAAGATCAGCGAAGCGATGAACAGGATGACGAAGACGATCGCCAGGATGTAGGCGATGCTGCCCGCGGCGCCGGCGATTCCCGAGAACCCGAGCACCGCCGCGATGATGGCGATGATCAGGAAGATGATTGCATAGCGAAGCATGACGGATTCCTCCGTGGATGTTGCGTGATACCACTTAACGCAACGCAGCGGAAAAAACCGTGGCGTCGTGTACCTTTGCGCTGACTCGTCGAAGCCCGCGATCGCGTTGTCGTTGCACGGCGTTCGTCGGAACAGGTTGCTCATCGACGTCGGCTTTGCAACAGAAGTTGCTTGCGTGGATGCTCGGTCCATTGAGGAGCCGGACTGTCACGCTGCCGCGAAACGGCGCCGGATCAGCGCCTCGAAAAGCGGACGTCCGTGTCCAGCGATCTTCCTTGATGAACACGCTACAGGGTGGAATGCAAAAACTCCGTCTGATGGCACACATAGCGGGCTTTAGAAAGTGCATCGCTCGCGTCCTGTGTGGCATTGCGATATCCGTGCTGACCACTGCGCCCGGGTGCGGCCACCGTCGCGTTCGTACGCCGCCGCAGCCAAAAGCGCAGCGCGCGCCGGCGGATGGAAATCGAACCTTGCCGTGGAAGATCGGTGCGGCCTCACGGGCAACGGGGTCAGCGGGCATGGCATCGAGGCGCAAGTGGTATCGCGATGGACCCGGCGCCGTGAAGCCGTGACTGGCGAAATCTGGCGGGAAGCGGGATATGCGGGGTGCCCGGCGGCAACCGCGATCGCCTTCCATCAAAGAGAGTCGCAACCCGTGTGCAGGCTGTCCGCCGCCGGCGACCATGACCGTGCATCCACGCAGCGTTCGCTACCGAACAGACGTCGACGCCGCCGTGGTCCAGCGTTGGGTTGGTATCAACGTGAGGTCACCTTCTTGTCCACGCGCAGCTCTCGCCGGGCAGTTGTTTCGGGCGGCGCGGTCGAGCTCGCAGGAACGGGAATCGTCCAGCCGGCTGGTGTCCTGATCCGGATGCCATCGACGCCATCAGTACGCGCGGAACGTGGCGGAACCCGTGGATTTCGGTTCACGGCGGAGGCAACAACGTGAAAGCCTGGTTGCGATGCACGAGCGCTTGCGCAGTGCTGGCGCTGTTCGCGCTGACGCTCGGCGCTTGCTCGGCGCTGCGCACCGATTTCGCGAAGCGTTCCTCGCGTGCCTTGCTGCCGACCACCAACACGCCGAGCGCGCGCTACGTGCACGCCGCGGCAAGCCGGCACCCGGACGAGTCGGGCTTCCGCCTGCTGAGCAATGGCACCAATGCGCTGATGAGTCGCGTGGCGCTGATCGACGAGGCGAGGCATTCGATCGACCTGCAGTACTACATCTTCGCGAATGACGCGACCGGCCGACTGGTTGCGCAGCACCTGCTGGCGGCAGCGGATCGTGGCGTGCGCGTGCGCGTGCTGGTCGATGACATCGACGTGCGCCAGGAGGTCGACATGTTCGAGGCGCTCAACGCAAGTCCGGACTTGCGGGTGCGCCTGTTCAATCCGTTCCACACGCGCAAGCCGTCGCTGCTGTCCAAGGCCATCCAGTTGATGTTCTCGCCGAGCCGGCTCAACCACCGCATGCACAACAAGTCGTTCATCGTGGACAACAATGTGGCGATCGTCGGCGGCCGCAACATCGGCGACGACTATTTCAGTTTCGACCGCACCACCGACTTCCGCGACCTCGACCTGATCGCGATCGGTCCGGTAGTCGTGGAGGCCTCGCGCGCGTTCGACGAATACTGGAACTCTCCCGACGCCTATCCGGTCACGGCCTTCCTGGGCGGTCGCGCCAGCCACGCCGAGCTTGCGCGGCTGCGCAAGGATCTCGGACGCGACGCCCGCCATTTCGCGCAATCGGATTACGCGCGGGCGGCCGCGCAAGACTATCCCGATGGCCCTTCCGGCGACCGCCGCGGCGAATGGTTCTGGGG
>JAICYA010000336.1 GCA_025934455.1 Rudaea sp. | reverse complement strand
GATCAGCACGGTATCCGGATACTGCTTGAGCACGTTCTTCACGCGCAGCATGTCCAGTACCGGGATGCCTTCGGTGATCGTCACGATCACGCGAATGCCGGCGTCGGCTGCTTCCATGATCGCGTCCGCCGCGAACGGCGGCGGCACGAAAATCATGGTCGCGTCCGCGCCGGTTTCGTCCACGGCATCCTGCACCGTGTTGAACACCGGCAGGCCGATGTGCTCACCGCCGCCCTTGCCGGGCGTGACGCCGCCGACCAGCTTGGTGCCGTATTCCAGCGCCTGTTCGGAATGGAACGTGCCCTGCTGGCCGGTGAAACCCTGGCAGATGACTTTGGTGTTCTTGTCGATCAATACGCTCATCGTCTTATCCCTTCACCGCGGCCACGGACTTGCGCGCCGCGTCGTTCAAATCCAGCGCCGGCGTGATCTTCAGGCCGGAATTGGCCAGCAGTTCGCGACCCTTTTCCACGTTTGTTCCTTCCAGGCGCACGACGACGGGAATCGTCAAGCCCACTTCCTTCACCGCCGCGATGATGCCTTCGGCGATCAGGTCGCAGCGCACGATGCCGCCGAAGATGTTGACCAGGATGCAGCGCACCTTGTCCGACGACAGGATCAGCTTGAAGGCCTCGGTAACGCGCTCCTTGGTCGCACCGCCGCCGACGTCGAGGAAGTTCGCAGGCTCGCCGCCGGCGAGCTTGATCACGTCCATCGTCGCCATGGCAAGGCCAGCGCCATTGACCATGCAGCCGATGTCGCCGTCCATGGTCACGTAGTTGAGGTTGTTGCGCGCTGCCACCGCCTCGGCCTGATCCTCCTGCGATTCGTCGCGCATCGCGGCGAGGTCGGCATGGCGGAACTCGGCGTTGTCGTCGGAATTGACCTTGCCGTCGAGCGCGGCGAGGTCGCCGGACTTGACGATGGCCAACGGATTCAATTCCACCAGCGACAGGTCCTTGTCGTTGAACAGGCGATACAGCCCGGTCATGATTTTCGTGAGCTGGTTGGCTTGCTTCGCGTTCAGGCCCATCGCGAAGCCGAGCTTGCGGCACTGGTAGGGCTGCACGCCTTCGACGAAATTCACTTCAAGCGTGTGGATGTCCTCGGGATTCTCGTGCGCGACCTGTTCGATGTCCACGCCGCCGCGTGCCGAGGCGATGAAGGAAATCGCCTTTGTCGCGCGATCAACGAGCACCGACAAGTACAACTCCTTGGCGATGTCGGTCGCCTCGCACACCAGCACCGTGTTCACCGGCAGCGCGCGCCCGCCGGACTGGTACGTGGTCATCTTGGTTCCGAGCATCTTCGCCGCGGCGGCTTTCGCCTCGTCCGGCGACTTCACCAGCTTCACGCCACCGGCCTTGCCGCGACCGCCGGCATGAATCTGCGCTTTCACCACCCACTCGTCGCCGCCCAGCGCGCGCGCGGCGGCGGCGGCCTCGTCGGGCGTGGTGGCGATCTTGCCGGGCGGCACCGGAATGCCGTAGTCGGCGAACAATTGCTTTGCCTGGTATTCGTGGAAGTTCATCGCAGTCCTCGGGCGAGGCCGTGCCACGTTGCTGAAGATTCGCCGGCACGGCGGGAAAGTCGTCTATTGTGGCCAATCGCGGCCGCAAAAAAAAGGCCGCGCCACCGCGCACGGCATTGGTATACTCCGGCAAACGAAGCCCATGCCGTGAATTCCGCGACCATCGCCCGCACCCGCACCGATCCCGCGCTGCGCGACATCGACCGCCGCGAGCTGTATTTCTTCAACCTGTTCCGCGTGCTGCAGGCGTTCGTGATCGCCGGACTCCTGTTCAGCCCGATGCTGACCACGCGCCTGCACCTGGAACATACGCTGCTCGGCCAGATCGATGCGATCGCCTACCTGCTCATCGCCGGCTACGCCCTGCTGCGCACCGAATACTGGCGCCACGAACTGCGCTTGAAGGTCGCGATCCTGCTGGTCGTCGATATCGCCGCCTCCACCATCGCCTTGTTCTCGCTGGCCAATCCGCCCAGCGCGATCGCCATGCTGTTGCTGGTCAACATCGGCGCCGGCGCGCTGCTGCTGCCGCCGCGTCAGGCCAGTTTGTTCGCCGCGTTGGCGACCTTGTGCGTGATCGGCCAGTCGCTCGCCAGCCGTGTCATCGACGGCAGCGACCGCAACCTGATCGAATACGGCCTGTACGGCCTGGGCTACTTCGCCATCGCCACGCTCGCCCTGGTGCTGCGCCGGCAGCTGCGCGAGACCGAGGAACTGGCCGAACAGCGCGGCATCGACCTGGCCAACCTCGCCCAGATCAACGAGCTCATCATCCGGCGCATGAAAACCGGCGTGCTGGTGGTGGACGACGCGAACCGCGTGCATCGCTGGAACGAATCGGCGTGGGCGCTCATCGGCAATCCCAAATCCGGGCAGCGCGATCTCGGCAGCGTCGCGCCGGAACTGTCGCGGCGCCTGTACCACTGGCGCACGACCGGCAAGATCGACGCCAACGCCGTGGCCCTCGCCGACGGTACGCCCGAGGTGATCCCGCGCTTCACGCGGCTTTCGTCCAACGACGACGAGAACGTGCTGATCTTCCTCGACGACACTTCACTCGTGTCACGCCGCGCGGAGGAACTGACCCTTTCATCGCTCGGGCGCCTGTCGGCCTCGATTGCGCACGAGATCCGCAATCCGCTCGCCGCGATCAGCTACTCGGCGCAGTTGCTGGCTGAATCCGAAGCCATGTCCGAGGAAGACAAACGCATGGTCGAAATCATCAACAACCACTGCGGCCGGGTGAACGAGATCGTGGAGAACATCCTGCAGCTGTCGCGGCGCGAGCGCTCGCG
>JAICYA010000060.1 GCA_025934455.1 Rudaea sp. | reverse complement strand
GAGAACCTCGCCTGTGAACCACTCTCCCGGTTTCATCGCCGCGCAAGCTTCCTCCAGCGCGGGGGCCGAATGCAAGCGCTTTACACGGGCCTGTATGCCGGAAGCGAAATCTGCTCGCGGACGTGATGCCCGGTCCACCTTCGATAGGTGGGACGCGGAACAGCAACAGCAGGTGAACAGGCTCTCGTTCAGCGGCGTGAGGTCTCACCCGAGAGCGAACAGCGCGACCCGGATGCGTTGATCGCGCTGCTGCATTCTGGCCACGCGTCGGTGCTGCAAACGACGCCTTCGTGGTTGCGCGTACTCGCCGGCACCCGGCGTTCGCGTCGGCTGCCGCGCATGAAGTTGCTCGCCGGCGGCGAGGAGCTGCCGCGCGATCTTGCCGAAACGTTGTTGGCGCAAAGCACCGAACTATGGAACCTGTATGGCCCGACCGAGGCGACGATCTGGTCGACGTGCAGTCGTGTGCGATCCGGTGCGGGGCCGGTGCCGATCGGCACACCGATCGCGAACGCGCGCATCTATTTACTCGACGAACGCGGGCAACCGGTGCAGCCGGGAGTGCGCGGCGAAATCTGGATTGCCGGTGCGGGCGTCGCCAGCGGCTATTTACGCCAGCCGGAGCTGACCGCGGAACGCTTTCGGCCCGATCCGTTCGTGCACGGTGAACGCATGTATCGCAGCGGCGACATCGGCTCCTGGCAAGCAGGCGAGTTGCAGTTCCATGGCCGCGACGACGACCAGTTCAAATTCCACGGCTTTCGCATCGAGCCGGCCGAAATCGAAGCCGCAGCGCTGGCCGAGCCCGGCGTGGAGGCCGCCGTGGCTGCGCTCGTGGCCTCGCGCGATGGCGAGTCGCGCATCGTGCTGTATGTCGTGGCCACTGCGTCGGATCCTGCGTTCGCGCGCGAATTGCACGAGCGCTTGCGTGGCCGCCTGCCTGCCGCCTTCGTGCCGCGGCATATCGAGCTGCTGCAGTCGCTGCCGCAGACCGCGCACGGCAAGATCGATCGCAAGGCGCTGCCGGAACCCAAGGCTTCTCCGCGCGCCGTGGTCGGGCAGACTGTGGCTCCCGACTCGTTGGCGCAGGCGTTGCTCGCCATCTGGCGCGAATTGCTCGATGTCGAGGACGTCGCACTCGACAGCAATTTCTTCGACGTCGGTGGCGATTCTTTTCTTGGCGTCGAATTGTTCCAGCGCGCGCATCGGCTCACGGGGATCAGCCTGCCGTTATCGACGTTGCTGACCGCGCAGACCGTGCGCGAACAGACGCGCGTTTTCCGCGCAGCCGGCGCGCGCGATCTGATGCATCGCGCGATGCCGTCGCTGGCCGCAATCGCGGAAAGATGGTCGCCGTTGGTGCCGATCCAGACGACCGGCACGCGGCCGCCATTGTTCTGCGTGCACGCGATCGGCGGCAATGTGCTCAACTACGTACCGCTTGCCCGCGCGCTGGGCGAAGACCAGCCGGTGTTCGGCTTGCAGGCGGTCGGTCTGGACGGCGTGTCGCGCCCGCTCGCCAGCATCCAGGAGATGGCCGCGCACTATTTGCCGGAGATCCGCGCGCAAGTCCCGCACGGGCCCTACTATCTGTGCGGCGGCTCGATGGGCGGCTTGATCGCATTCGAACTCGCGCAGCTGTTGAGCGCGGCCCACGAGCAGGTGGCGTTTCTCGGTCTGTTCGATACCTACCGGCCCGATGATGCCTGGCGCGGATCGTCGCGTCTTTCGTTCTTGCGCTGGCGCGAACGTTGGGTGCGTGCGCGCCAGATCGGCGCCAAGCCGCATGGCAGCGATCTGATTACCCAGGCGATCCAGCATCGCGTCTACCGCGGTTGCGACGCCGTGCGTTCGCGCTGGCATCGCTGGCGCGGCAGCGCGTTGCCGCCGGCCGCGCGTTACCGCGAACTCGAACGCATTCATGCGCGCGCGGATTTTGCGTACCGACCGTTGCCGTATGGCGGCCAAGTGACGCTGTTTCGCGCACACGAACAGCCCGCGGCTTTCGCCGGCGCCTATGCGCTGGGCTGGGAAAACGTCGATTTGGGCGGCTTGCACGTGGTCGATCTGCCCGGCTCGCATGCGCGACTGATCGAGCAGCCGATGCTCGCGTCGGCATTGCGCGAGGCGCTCGAGCTGGCCGAGTCGCGCGCGGCCGAATCGACGCAACCGCGGCAAGCGTTGGCGCTGCGACAGTGACCATGCCGCAGGTCAGCGCCATCGTACCGGTGTTCAACGCCGAACGGTTTCTCGCGCAGGCGCTCGATAGTGCGCTCGCGCAGACCTTACGCGATATCGAAATCATTGTTGTCGACGACGGTTCGACCGATGCAAGCGCTGCGATCGCCGACCGCTATGCGGCGCGCTGGCCGAATCTGTATGTGATTCACCAGCACAACCAGGGTTTGGTCGCGGCGCGCAATGCGGGCCTGGCTGCAGCGCGCGGCGACTATTTCGCATTGCTCGACGCCGACGACATCTGGCTGCCGTGCCACCTCGCCGCATGCTTGGAAGCATTCGTGCGTCGGCCGGACGTAGCGCTCGTGCACGCCAATGTCGAACGCATCGACGCCGACGGCAAGTCGCTGGGTCGCTCGCGGCGTCACTGGGATCAGGTTGGCGCCGACGCGTTCCTCGCCATTTTTCTGCGTCACGAGCATGTGTGCTGTCCGACCGCGGTGTTTCGGCGCGCAGCGATCGACCGCGTCGGCGCCTTCGACCCGCGTTTTAATCGACTCGGTTGCGAGGACCGAGATCTTTGGCTGCGCATTGCCAGCGTCGCCAAGGTCGTCTTCATCGACGCCGTGCACGCGCGTTATCGCCTGCACCCCGGCAACATGAGCATCCGTTACGACAACATGCTGCTCGCACGCATGCGGCTGGTCGACAAATTCGCCTCGACTCAACAAGGAAGGCGATTGCGCCGGCCCGCGGTGGCAGCGGTGCACTGCAATCTCGGCGATGAATTGATCGATGCGCAACGCCGGCGCGCGGCGTTCGTCGCCTATGCGCAGGCGGCTGCAGTGCTGCCGATGGAAGCGCGGGCGTGGCGCGGCATGCTGCGCAGCGTGTTCAAGCGGCATTTGACCGCGGTGCGGCCACGCGCGAAAACAGAATGTCCGCCTGCTGCGTGATGGCGCAGTCCGTCAGCGGGCGTGGCAGGCGAAAGGCGCCGCCGCGCAGATACGTTTCGACGCCGTAGTCGTTATCGAACACGTAGGCGCAGAAACCGTGCTCGCGCATCGTGGCGAAGATTTCATCGCGCGCCAATTCGTGCGCCGGCATCTGTAGCGTGGATACTTCCATGACGATCTCCACGTCGTTGCGCAGGCGCCGCAACAGCGGCTTGAGTCCGCGCAGCACTTCGAGCTCAGCGCCTTCGACATCGATTTTTATGATGCGCACACGTTCGATTTCGTCGGCGCTGAGGATTTCCGCGAGCGGCAACGCAGGTGTCGTGCTCGAAGCGCCGGCGCGCGGCACCATGCTGGTCTTGCCGATATTGCCGGCATCGCCCGCATACAGCGTGACGCTGCCGCGCTGCGCGGCAACGGCGACCTGCACCGTGCGGATATTGCGGCGTCGGTTCAGCGCGACGTGCCGCTCGAGCACGACGTGAATCCATTGTGCCGCCTCGATCGCGACGACGCAGCCGCGCGCGCCGACACGGTGCGAGGCGAGCAGACTGTAGTGGCCGATGTTCGCGCCGACGTCGACGAAGCCGTCGCCGCTGCGCAAGGTCGAGCCGATCCACCCGCTGATGTTCGGCTCCCAGGTGCCGAAGAAATACAGATGCCGCTGGATCAGATCTTGCGTATGACCGCACACGCGGTCGCCGAATCGCGTGCGGCAGCAAAACGCGCGTTCGCGCCAGTGGAATTTTTGCCAAAACCAGCGCTTGCCGGCGACGATCGGTGCATAGCGAATCCACAGGCGTGCGGCGGGCGTCAATGCGTCGCCGATTCGTGTACGCAGGGTCTTGGACATGGATCGTTCCTCGTCGGAATCGATCTGACGCGAATTGCGCGGCGAAGTCTGTGAGGAAACGTACAGAGCGCGCGATGGAACGCGTGCATCATCGCGCCATGAACACACAACGACAACACCATTTTTTCGTCTTCGCCATCTTGGCGACCTTGTGCACACAGGTTGCTTTTGCGGCGAACGGGTTCGTTCCCACTGGCAGTCTTCCCAACGGCGGACGCTACGGCGCGAGCAGTGCGCTGCTGGCGGATGGTAAGGTTTTGCTTGCCGGCGGCTTCAACAACGTGAACCTGGCGACGGCCGAAATCTACGACCCGGCAACCGCAACGTTCGCGCCGACGGCGAACGATCTTTCGGTGGCGCGCGGTTTCGCAACCGCCACGGCGCTGGCCAACGGCAAGATCCTGATCGCCAATGGCGGCGACTACAACGACGGCGGCACGGCGAGCAGCGCCGCCGATTTGTTCGACCCGTCCACCGGCCTGTTCAGCGCCACCGGCTCGACCCACGACGCGCGGCACGGTTCGACCGCGACGCTATTGGCGAACGGCAAGGTGCTCATCGCCGGCGGCATCATGAGCAACAGCCAGACGCGACTGGCGACGGCGGAATTGTACGATCCTGCCGCCGGCACGTTTGCCTACACCGGGTCGATGCGCGTCGCACGCGACTATCAGATCGCGGTGCTGTTGCCCAACGGCAAGGTGCTGATCGCGGGTGGCGGCGACGGCAGCGGCATCGCGCTCAACAGTTCGGAGCTGTACGATCCGGCGACCGGAACCTTTGCGCTCAGCGGCACGATGGTCGAGCGCCGCGATGATGCCACCGGCACGTTGTTGCCGAACGGCAAGGTGTTGATCGTCGGCGGCGGCGACGAGGACGCGTCGAGCGGCACGGCCGAATTGTACGGCCCTGCGAGCGGCACCTTCAGCCTTAGTGGTTCGAGCATTACGCCGCGCAGCTTCGCAACCGCGACCCTGCTGCCGAACGGGCTCGTGCTGATCTGCGGCGGTGTGGATGGCGCCAACAGCGCCGGTACACTCGCAGACGCGCAGCTTTACGATTCCGCCAGCGATACGTTCACGCTGACCGCAACGATGGCCACGCCGCGTTTCGATCACAGCGCGACGCTGCTGGCCAACGGCAGCGTGCTCGTGGCCGGCGGCTTCAACAGCAGCGGAGTCACCAGCAGCGCGGAAATTTACGGCGCTGCGGGCGATGAGATATTCGCCGACGGCTTCGAGGGCCCCTGAGCGGGCGCAGAGCAGATCCTCATGTGCGGAATTGTCGCAGCAGCAGCCAAACGCGATGTGACTGCGACGCTGATCGCCGGGCTCAAGGCGTTGGAATACCGCGGCTACGATTCGGCCGGCGTCGCCCTGCTTACGGAAAACGGACTCGAACGCGTGCGCACCAAAGGCAAGGTGCGCGAGCTGGAGCGGCTGCACGCGAGCCGTCCCATCGCCGGCTGCACTGGTATCGCGCACACGCGTTGGGCCACGCACGGCGTACCGAATTCGCTGAACGCCCACCCGATCGTCTCGCGCGATCACATTGCCATCGTGCACAATGGCATCATCGAAAATCACGACGAACTGCGCGCCGAACTGAAGGCTCTGGGCTACGAGTTCACCTCCGAAACCGATACCGAAGTCGTCGCTCACCTGATCGAACATTTTCAGGTGGGCGGGGCGAGCTTGCTCGACGCCGTGCGGCGCGCGGTTTCGCGCTTGCGCGGCGCCTATGCGATCGTGGCGATATCGCAGCGCGAGCCGGGGCATCTGGTCGGTGCACGCCGCGGCAGTCCGATGGTCGTCGGTCTTGCCGACGGCGAGCAGTTCATCGCGTCGGACATCCGCGCGTTGCTGCCGGTGACACAGCGATTCATTTATCTGGCCGATGGTGAGATCGCCGAGGCGACTACCGAGGGCGTGCGCGTCTATGACGAGCGCGGCGCCGCAGTGAGCGCGACGATCCGCACGGCACGATTTGGCGCCGACGTGATCGGGCGCGGCGAATATCGGCACTACATGCTCAAGGAGATACACGAGCAACCGCAAGCGATCGCCGACACGTTGAAAGGGCGAATTGCCGACGGTTGCATCCTCACCGAGATTTTTGGCACCGACGCACGCAGCCTGCTCGCCAAGACCCGCAACGTGCATCTGGTCGCGTGCGGATCGAGCTACCACGCCGCGTTGGTCGCGCGCCACTGGATCGAAAGCTTCGCCGGCATTCCCTGCAGCGTCGAGGTCGCATCCGAATACCGCTACCGTTGCGCAGCCGTTCCTGCCGGAACGCTGTTCGTGTGCATCAGTCAGTCGGGCGAGACCGCCGACACGCTCATGGCGCTGAAACTCGCGAAGACGCAGAGCTATCTGTCGACACTCGCAATCTGCAACGTAGAGGAATCTTCGATCGAGCGCGAAACCGATTTGGCGCTGATGACACGCGCCGGTCCGGAGATCGGCGTAGCCTCGACCAAGGCGTTCACGACGCAGCTCGCAGCACTCGCTTTGTTGGCGCTCGAGCTTGCTCGCGTTCATGGCATCGACGCCGACAGCTACCGCGCGCTGGTGCGCCAACTCACGATGTTGCCGGCAGCAGTGCAAGATGTGCTGGTGCTCGAAAAGCGCATCCAATGTCTTGCCGAACGCTTTCTCGTCAAGGATCACGCGCTGTTTCTTGGCCGCGGCGTGCATTTCCCGATTGCGCTGGAGGGTGCGCTCAAGCTCAAGGAGATTTCCTACGTGCATGCCGAGGCGTATCCGGCTGGCGAGCTCAAGCATGGTCCGCTGGCGCTGGTCGACGAAAACATGCCGGTGATCGCGATCGCGGCGAACGATCGCGTGATCGAGAAGCTCCGCTCCAATCTTGAGGAAGTCCGCGCGCGCGGCGGCGATCTGTATGTACTGGCCGACGCCGACGTCGCCGCGAAGCTGGGGCAGACCAACGGCCATCTCGTGACGCTGCCGCCCTGCGTCGAGCTGATCGCGCCGATCATGTTCACGATCCCGCTGCAGATGCTCGCCTATCATGTCGCTGTGCTGCGCGGCACCGACGTCGATCAGCCGCGAAACCTCGCGAAAAGCGTAACGGTCGAGTAGTGGCTCCATTGGTTCAGCGGCAGTCGGCATGTGGGTAGCACAAGACCGCTCTGCCCGGCTACCAAAGAATATCGAGATCACATTGCGCAGATCGTCAATGATGCATATGACCTTCGATCCGGTTTCTTACATCACGGCAAAGAACTGGCCGAAAGACGAGCCATCGAACTGTTTCTGCAGTACTCGTGGATATTCTTTTGGCGGATCATCGATGAGCACGCGCGATGGGACAATATCAAAGATTGCTGCGGAGAGCTGGATGATATGTATGAACACCGATTTGGTGCAGCGATGTCGTGACTGAGAATCCCTTGACAGGCCCTTCGCCTTTACGGGTTCTCTGGTGAGCGTCGCGCGCACGGTGTCATAGCGGACACCGCCAAAGACGCGAGCGACAGTGACCTCGCCTGTGCTCAGGTTGAAGTGATCGCCGCGCGCAGGCACGCTCAACGTCACATGACTGCCATCGCTGTTGCAAATGTACCCTTCCCGCATGATCGGATCGGGAACCTTGATCGTATTCATGACATCCTCCTTGACGGTGTGAATCCAGCAGTTCTGACGTATCGGTTCGATATTCGCTGGGTCTTTCCTCGTATTGGTCAACGGGCGGCCGCGAACCGCATCCATGCGATTTCGCGGCGGGGCGTCCTGCCGGTCTTGCTCCATGGCCCAACGCGTTTCTGCGTCGGAATCTTTCCAAACTAGTCCTTGGTGGCGGGATCCTCCGTAACCGTCCGCGTCGCAAATCTGCTAGCCATAGCCGCCAGCACCTGCTCGCACTCGTCCGCGGGCAGCGCAGACTCGGCCCAGTCGCGAACGTATTCGTCATCGATGGGCAACAGGCCCGCGCAGTACCACTCGCGCAGGAATTCCATGACGTTTTCCGCCGCGACTAGAGAACGGGCGATGGCCAGCGCCTCATGCTCTTCGAAGGCCTGCAGGTCGATGCGGGCATCACCGTCGAACGAGAACATCTTCAGCCCGAAGAACCTGCCTTCTTTCGTGCGGTACAGCCGCAGGAGCACGTAGATACGGAAGCCGATGTATTCGCCCACGCCGGCGACGAGACTGGAAGCGGTCGTGTCGTAACGCAATCCGCCGATCATCCGCACCACGCTCGCTTCGCCCGTGCTCAGGTTGACGCAATCCCCGTATCGCGGGTTTCCGATGGAAACCTCCTTGTTGTCGAGCTCGTTCACGCGCGTTTCGCTGACGATCGCTGCCGGAATCTTCATGTTCATGTCATCCTCCTTGATGGAATAGGGGCAAGTAGTGAAATCACCGGCGGCCTGCCCGTTGCCGCCGGTGCGTGTTGTCAGGCCCTGGGTTCCCCCCGTTGATTCCGGCCCTCGCGCCGGGCGCGAATCTCCAGCAGCCCCGAGAAGAGGATGAAGCGGGCCATGCCGCCTTCCTCGCCGTAGTGCTGGACGAACGTCTCCTCGGTCGCTGCACGCAGCAGATCGCGGTCGCGGTAGCCGGAATTCGCCCACATCTCGTCCGTATCCCGCAGCCACTGGCGATACAGGCGGTCGGCGATCTCCGAGTCGACCACGTGGGTCACCCAACCTTCTGCAGTCAGATACTCGAGCGCCTCCGCCCAGACGAGATCCGCTTTCTCCTTGTCAGACGTTTCCGACATCGTCGCCTCCCGTTCCCTTACCCAAAAATGCGGCCCGGCCGGCTTCCCTGCCGGATTCCAGCTTCCTGCCGGATGATCGTC
>JAICYA010000370.1 GCA_025934455.1 Rudaea sp. | reverse complement strand
GCGGCCCATGCCGAGCTCGCCGGGCGGTTCAAGTCGCGGCACGCCGGTGACTTGCCGCCTCTCGACGAGGCTTTGATCAATGACCTGCGTTACTAGCGTTCCGGAAAGGCGTAAGGGCGCCGCAGACGCCGCAAAATAGCGTAAAAGGGCGGCAGGTAGCCGATGTCGGAAACAAGCAGCACGGCCAGGAACATGGGCGGTAGCTTGCCCGCGGCGACATAGTACGTGCCCAGCAGGCTGCCCAAGAACTTGCTCCAAAATCCGAGCAAGAGCAGGTTGCGATTTTCCACCGGGTTGGCCGCCACCATCCAGTAGCCCACGCCAAACAGACCAACCAGGACGCCCACCAATTGAATCGGCAGATTGAAATCAGGCTTGGGCACGCCCAGCAGCTTATAGCCTTCGTGGTACAGACAGAGCATTCCCACTCCGGCCAGCAAGTTGTAACCGCCCACAAACCAGAGCAGCCGCGTCATCCACGGCGTGAGCGGCTGGGCAGCGTCTGTCTGGCACGTATCGCTGTGAATCACGATGAGAGGTTATCCTCGTAGCGTAAAGGTTGCCCGCCTTATTCGCGCGCCACCACTCGACGCGCGGGACGCTCCATCAGCGAGGGCACGGCTTCGTCACCCGCGGCCAGGCCGGTGGCGAATTGCAGTTCGTTCATGGTCCGCTCCGCGTCGAGCATGCTGGTGGCCACCTGGTCGACCTGGCCCGAAATGAAGTCGGGCTCCTGCCGGTTAATGGCCAATTCAGCCAGCGACTTGATTTTGTTCTCCAAGCGGTCGATTTCCGCCCGCACCAGCTCGAAGTTGCCACGCGCTTTATCGTAGTTCGCCAGCCGGTTCTGGCAGGTTTGCAGATTGTCTTGCAGCGTGGCACGCATCTTCTCCTGCGGCGAGCCCGGCGGCGCTGACTCAAGTGGCTGCAAACGTTCTTCCAGCAGGCTGATTTCCGCCTCGATGCCCCGGCGTTCGGTGCGCTTGAGAAATTCGCCCAGCGCATATTCCGTGAATAAGAGCCGCAGATAGATCCACAGTAGCCGGTCGAGCCCGGCTACCTGGAACTGCTCCAGGTGTCCGCTGTCGGCTGCGTCGGCACGTTTCAATTTCAACGCCAGTTCGCGCAGCTCAAGGCAGCGATCGCGAAGTTGCTTGAACCGTTGGACCGAGTCACGCGGCAGCGACGCCAGGATTTCTTTAAGCGTGTTGTCCGCCGCGGCTGAGCCCTCGGTGTGGGCGGCTTTGGCCGCCTGAGCATCGACGTAGCTCTGAAACTTGGGATGCGTTCCCAACAACCCCAAATAGGCCGCCTCGGCCGCCAGAATGAACGGCGCAACCACGTCGCCCGCGCCGCTCAACGCCGCGAAACCCAGCGAGCCAAACAAGGCCAGCAGGTTCCAGTGATTCTTAAACGCAACTTTTAAGTACCTGGTCAACGTCACGGCTGGGCAACGCTCCCTGGGCTTTCTTCAAGCTGCGAGATCAGATCGCGAATGTAGTTCACCGTCTCCTGAAACCTCGGCTCGCGTTGCATGACGCGGCTAGGCTGGTTGGCCGGTTCAACTTGCAGCTCTTGCGAAATCGTGCCGGGCGAATTGCTGAAAACATAGACCCGGTCGCCGAGAAAGACCGCCTCCTCAATCGAATGTGTGACAAAGAACACCGTCGCCTCGACTTCGCGCCATAAACCAACCAGCAAGTCTTGCATATTCATCCGCGTGTGCGGATCGAGCGCGCCGAAAGGCTCATCCATGAGGATGATCCGCGGCCGCAGGGCCAGCGTGCGCGCAATGGCCACGCGCTGCCGCATGCCGCCCGATAGTTCGTGTGGGTACTTGTATTGGTCACGGTTAACATCCAGGCCGACGTGCTCGATCCAGGAGCGGGCCAAATCATAGCGGTCGCGCCGCCGCACGCCCAGGCACTCCAGGCCGAAGGCGACGTTGTCGAGCACGGTGCGGTTATCGAAGCTGGTGTAATCCTGAAAGACCATGCCGCGGTCCGGCCCTGGCCGTTCGACCGGTTTTCCCAGCACCAGTACTTCGCCCGCAGTCGGCGGATGTTGCGGACCAAGTGCGGCGATAAGCCGCAGGATGGTACTTTTGCCGCAACCGCTGGGACCGAGTACGCAGATAAACTCGCCTTTGTTTTCGAGATCTTCAACGACAAACGTCACGTCACGAATGGCGGTGAAGGCGGCGGCCGTGCCGGCGTTGTAGGTTTTGGTAACCTTGCGAAACTCGACCACGGCCGGCCGGGCCACATCGTCCGGCCGGCGCACCCGCTCGAGCACCTGCCCCACGCCAACCGGCTGCGCGGTAAGCTGGGGATTGGTCGGCGCTGAGGCGGGAAGATTCATAGGACAAGCGTTGCCGCGGATTTTTCACTGGATGGCTGGGAAGACTTGGCGTTACTTAAAAGTAGGGTGGGACGAGCGAAGCGAGTCCCAGCCAACGGGGATCGAAAAAGATTTTCAAACAACGCCTAGCTCCCCAATTTACCCGACATCG
>JAICYA010000260.1 GCA_025934455.1 Rudaea sp. | reverse complement strand
TCGGCAGGTAGATGCCCAGGCCCACGGCCAGCGGAGGCAGGCGTGGGCCGGCCTTCATCATGCCAAGGACCTCATCCAGCATGATGATCGCGACGCCAATGCCGGCGCCGATGGCGATCAGGCTCCAGTCGATGTTGTTCGTGATCACGCCCTGTGCCAGCGCCGAGATCAGGCCGGCCTGCGGCGCGGGCAGCGCGTGCGCGGGATCGGCGCCCGGCGCGCCGAGAAATCCATAGGCGTGCTGCAGCAAGTCCAGCACCGGCGGAATCACCACCGCGCCGGCAATGACGCCGATGACCAGCGCCCATTGCTGCAGCGAAGGCGTCGCATCCACCAATTGGCCGGTCTTGAGGTCCTGCAAGTTGTTGTTCGCGATGGAGGCGACTGCGAACACGATGGATGTAATGAACAGTGCGAACGCAACCAGCGCCTTGCCGGCCTCGGCTGGCACCAGCGATTTGACGAACAGCACCAGCAACAACGCGGCGATGATGACAACGAGGATGCCGATGCCCGACAACGGACTGTTGCTCGATCCGATCAGACCGGCCATGTAGCCGCACACCGCCGACACGAGGAAGCTCAGCACGATCACGAAAACGACGCCGCCGATGGCGAGCAACATGGCGTGTTCGCCAAGGCCGCTGACCGTGGCGAAATGCCACAGCAGATAGCCAACCGGAACCAGGCAGGCCAGCGAAATCAGGCCGACGGTGCCGATGGGCATGTCGTGCTCGGTGCGCGGCATCGAGGCAAGCGTGCCCTCCTTGCGTGCGCGCGAGGCGCGCATCGCACTGCTCAATCCGCCGACAACGGGTTTCACCAACTTGGCCAGCGTCCAGATCGCGGCTACGCCGATGGTGCCGGCGCCGACGAAGCGCACGTAGTGGCTCCATGCCGCCTGCGCCACGTCCGCCGCGTCGCCTGCCGCCGGATGCAGCGCGGTGAAATGCGGCACCGCCCAGCCCCAGCCGATCAGCGCGCCGAACAACATGGCCACGCCGACCCACAGGCCGACGAGGTGTCCGACCGCGAACAGCGCAAAGGAAAGATTGAAGTCGTAACCGGTCGCGCTGGATTTTTCGTCGCTGCCGAGGCGGAAATACTGCGCCACGTCGCTGGCGAAGATCTTGGTCTGCACGACGATGTAGAACACCGCCGAGACGATCGATCCCCAAACCACCGCCTTCAGCCCGGCGCTGCTCGCATCCACCGATTGCGCGCCGTCGCCGTGCGCCTGCCCGGCGCCAACCTTGAGCACCTCGGCGCAGGCCACGCCTTCCGGATACGGCAGGTCGGAATCCGTCACCAGCGCACGGCGCAGCGGGATCGTGTACATCACGCCCAAAATGCCGCCGGTAGCGCAGATGCCGAACGTCACCCAGAACGGAAATCCGTTCCACCAGCCGACGATGATGAGGCCCGGCAGCACGAAGATGATCGAGGACAACGTGCCCGCGGCCGAGGCCACGGTCTGCACGATGTTGTTTTCCTGGATCGTGGCGTCGCGCATGGCTTTCAGGATCGCCATCGAGATCACGGCCGCGGGAATCGAGGTCGAGAACGTCAGCCCCGCCTTGAGGCCGAAGTAGACGTTCGCCGCGGTGAACACGATGGTGATGACGATGCCGATGATCAGGCCGCGGACCGTCATTTCGGTACGAGCCTGCGCTGCCGACTGGGGTAATGGATTAGTCACAAGAAATCCCCTCTTGTTGAAAAGTGCGGGCAAGGACGCCCGCTTCTTGATTTTTCGCGATCAAGGAAGACCGCAATAATACCGGCAAACAATCGCGCGCGCGTCAGGCCTTGGCGACCCTGCCGTAGACGTCCTCCAGCCGCACGATGTCGTCTTCGCCGAAGTAGTCGCCGCACTGGACTTCGATGAGATGGATGTCCCGGTCGGTCGGGTTTTCCAGCCGATGCAGGGTTTCCATCGGGATGAAAGTCGATTCGTTCCGCTGCAACAGGAATTCACGGTCGCCGACGCGCACCTTTGCCTGGCCGTCGACTACTGTCCAATGCTCGCTGCGGCGATGATGCTTTTGCAGCGAAAGAATTCCACCGGGTTTGACCGTCAGGCGCTTGACCTTGCAGTCGGCCTCGTCCTCGAGCACGGTGTAACTGCCCCAGGGCCGGTGCACGGTCTGGTGGAAGCACGCAGCGGCGTGGTTGCTGGCGCGCAGTTGCTCGACGACCTGCTTCACCTGCTGCGCGCGTTCGCGGTCGGCGACAAGCACGGCGTCGGCGGTGTCGACGATGACAAGATCCTTCACGCCGACCGCGGCGATCAGGCGTTTGCCGCCCTGGATGAAGCAATTCTGCGCGTCGATCGTCACCGCCATGCCCTGCACGCGGTTGCCGGCGGCATCCGGCACGCTGCCGGATTCGATTTCGCTGACCGCCTTCCACGAACCGATGTCGCTCCAATCGAACGATGCCGGCACCACGGCGCGGCGTGCGGCGCGCTCCATCACCGCGTAGTCGATGGAAATGTCCGGCAAGGCGGCGAACGCGTCCTTGTCGAATTCGACCGGACTTGCGCGGCCGCGCACGGCAGCGTAACAGGCGCGCGCCGCGGCGAGCACATCCGGGCAGGTCGTTTGCATTGTTTCGAGCAAGGTGTCGGCGCGGAAGCAGAACATGCCGGAATTCCAGGCGTAGTCCCCCGTGGCCAGGTATTTTTCCGCGGTCGCGCGGTCGGGCTTCTCCACGAATGCGCCAATCTCGCGTCCGCCGTGCGCCAAGTCGGCGCCCATGTGGATATAGCCGAACCCGGTTTCCGGCGACGTGGGCTTGATGCCAAACGTGACCAGCCAGCCGTCCCGCGCCAGCGCGTGCGCGCGACGCGCATCGGCGGCGAAGGCGTCGACGTCGCGGATCAGGTGATCGGCCGGCAGCACCAGCAGCGCCGCGTCCGCGTCGCAATGTTCCATTGTATACATTGCCGCAAGCGCGATGGCCGGCGCGGTGTTGCGGCCAACGGGTTCCAGCAGGAACGGCAACGCCCGCGCGACGGCGCCCGGATGACGCGCGTATTCGTCGCGGGTCAGGAAATAGTAGTCGCGGCCGGTCACGGTCAGCACCGGGCCCGCGCCGGACACATGCAGGGCGCGATCCAGGGTCTTGTACAGCAGCGACTGCCCGTCAGCCATGCGCATGAACGGTTTCGGATACGCGCTGCGCGACACCGGCCACAAGCGCGTGCCGGCACCGCCGGAAAGGATTACGGGAACAATCTGGCTCATGCTGCCATTCTATCCGGCCAGCTCGCCGATCACGTTGTTCAACCCCTCCTTCCACGACGGCAGGTGCAGGCCGAACGCATCGCGGATCTTGCGGCAATCGAGCACGGAATAGGTCGGCCGGTGCGCGGGCGTCGGATAGTCGGCCGTCGCGATCGGCACCAGCCGTGGCACCCGCTCGAGCAATCCTGCCGTCCGCGCGCGCGCGAAAATCGCGCTGGCGAAGTCGAACCAGGTGCATTGGCCGGCCGCGCAAAGGTGATAGGTGCCGAGCCGCTTGTCGCGCTCGCCCGCGCGCCGCGCCAGCAGGCGCGCCAATGCCACTGCCGTCGCCGCGGAAATCAGCCGCGCCGGCGTCGGCGCACCGCGTTGATCGCCGACGATGCGCAGCTCGTCGCGTTCGCGCGCG
>JAICYA010000214.1 GCA_025934455.1 Rudaea sp. | reverse complement strand
CGAGCATCTCGAAACTGCCGCCGAACTGCGCGTGCAGGGTCGCCGCGTCGTAATGCACGACGTCGAGGCCGCTGCAACGAGGCGGTCCGTCCAGAGCGAATGTTGCGATGACGACATGGCCACGCGGATTCAGGCTGCGATGCAGGGCCGCCATGTATTTTTCGCGGCCGACCGGATCGGTCAGGAAGTGGAACACCGCGCGGTCGTGCCAAAGGGTGTAGCGTTGCGGTGGTTCGAACCCGCGCACATCGGCTTCGATCCAGCGTACCTTGGCGGCGTCCGCACCCAAACGTGTCCGTGCACTCGCCAGCGCCGCGGCGGAAACATCCAGCACCGAAAGTGCGCTGCGACCTTGCGCGAGCAGGCAATCCACGAGTACCGACGCGCCACCGCCCACATCGATGATCGGCGCATCGACAGGCAGATCCGCAGCCGCGATCAGTTCCAATGAAATTTTCGGCTGCGTCTGGTACCAACTCACCGCGTCGATGGCCCGGGTCGTGTAGACGCGATTCCAGTGGTCCTGCGTTTCGGCGTTCATGGCGCCGGATGATAGTCCAACCACCGGCGCCACCGATCCCTCACAATTGCGAGAGGTTGAAGGTCACCGGTACGCTCGCCCACGCACTGTGCGCAACGCCATTGCGCGTGGCCGGATGGAAGCGCCACTTGGCCACGGCCTCGCGCGCAGCGCGATCCAGGCTGCGCGAACCGCTGGTTTTCTCGATCTCGACGCCAAGGACGGAGCCGTCCGCACCGACCAGCACGCTCAGGATCACGGTGCCTTGTTCGCGGTTGCGCAGTGCCTCGATCGGATAGGCGACTTTTGTGCGGCTGCCGTAGGCGATCGCGCTCGGAGCAGTTTCCTGCATGGCCGTGTTTGCCGGTGGCGTCAATGCCGGTGGCGCGATATCGACCGTGACGACCGGCAGATTCGACGCCGCGACGACTGGTATTACCGGCGGCGCAACGGGCGCGGTGTGGGGGCGCGCCTTCAACGGCGCGGGTGTCGGCAGCACAGGCAGCGGTTTGCTTGGCGGCGGGGTAATGACATTGACGATCGGCACGACGTCGGCGTGGCGGACGATCTGGATCGCCGCGCCGGGAATCAGCACGAATACGACGATGAACAAGTGGATCGATATCGATCCCGACCACGCGCCGACGCGCGGCCAGTTCAAGGCATCTGTATGCGGAACGCGAACTGCCAGTGAGGTCATGACACGTCTCCCTGATGAGGCGCCACGAATTCAGGCTAGCACTGTGCCGAGCCCCATGTTTGAAGAAATTGTTATGGCGGATACCGCGTGTCGGCGCTACTGCGCCGCGCGGCACGAAGCTCGCTGCGTTCAGTTTCCGAATCCGTCGACGAAGATCACGTCGCCGTTGTATTCCACGATTCGTTGTTTCATCGCGTGCATGAGCGCCTAATATACAGAGCGGAACAGTGGCACGGGCGCAAATAGCGGGTTTCCACTTCGTTGCAGGCGCACAACATGCACCGCCGGGAAAAGATCATCATAGGGACCTTTCTTGCCGGCTTGCTGGGCATGTCGGTGTTGTTCGCGTCGCTGGCGTGGGTGCTTTGGCGCGAGTCGATCGCTGCGGAAAATGCCTACGCGGGCAATCTCGCCACCACGCTCGGCGAGCGCACGGAACGGATCATTGCCGATGTCCGCGACATGCTCGCCACGTTCGACAAGCTGCCGGCACAGCGGTGTTCGCCGGAGCATCTGGACGCATTGCAGAATGCGGCGGTGTCGAAACCCTACATCCGCGGTATCGGCTTCTGGCGGGCGGCGCAGCGGTTGTGCGGGGTTGGCTTCCTGCCGCCGGCGGGCATCAAGCCGCTCCGCGCCGATCGCATTTATCCCAATGGGGTAATCGCATGGTGGCCCAGCAAGCAGACCGAAGTCGGTGGCGTGAAGCTTTTCCTGATGCGCTATGGCGATCATGACGTCGCCATCGATCCGAGCCTGTTGCTCGATCTTGGTCCGTCCCGGCACAGGCAGGCGGTACTGTGGGTCGACAAGCTGCGCATGGCGGCCATGCCGCCGGACGCCGAATTACCGCCTCCCGGCGCAGTGCCGATCGGGGTTACGCTCAAGCGAAGCCAGGGTGTAATCGTTTCGCACTACGCACGCGACGAAATATTGCCCATCGATATCGTGGCCAGCGAGCCGATCGAGAATTTCTGGAGCCGTCACGCCTCACTCCTCACGCTCGGCAGCGTTCTCGGCCTGCTTCTGGTACTCGGATGGACCGACATTGTTTTCCGCTTCTCGCGTTACCAGTTGCGGCCTGCGACCGAGTTGCGGCAGGCGCTCGCCGCGCACCGGATCTGCGTGCAGTATCAGCCCGTCATCGATTTGCGCACGGGTGCCTGCGTCGGTGCGGAGGCCCTGGCGCGCTGGCGTCGCCAGGATGGTGGAAGTACGAGTCCCGCCGCGTTCATACCCGTTGCCGAAGAGGCCGGACTGATCCAGGAGATCACCTTGACCGTCATGCGCACCGCGATCCGGGATCTCGCGCGCATCCGCCGCGAAGCGCGGACGGTCAGCATAAACGTGAATCTTTCGCGCGACGATCTCAGGAACAGCCGCCTCGGCGACGCATTGGCCGAAGGTTTGAAGGCGGAGCAGTTGGAGCCGCGGCTGATCAAACTCGAGATCACCGAGCGCGCCCTGGTCAATACCGACACCGCGCGTCAGCTCATCCACAAATTCCGCGATCGTGGTCACCAGGTGGCGATCGACGATTTCGGCACCGGCTATTCGAGCTTGTCTTATCTGCAGTCCTTCGAACTCGATGTGCTCAAGATCGACAAGTCGTTCGTCGATGCGATCGGCACCGGTGCCGCGACGAGTCAGGTAATCCTGCATGTCATCGAGATGGCGAAATCGCTCGGACTGCAGATCGTTGCCGAAGGCGTCGAAACGCAGGAGCAGGCGCGCTGGCTCGTCGAGAACGGCGTCTTCCACGCGCAAGGCTATCTTTTCAGCCGGCCGCTCGACCTGTCCGATTTCATCGAATTCCTGCGCTCGAGACATGCGCATGACGACCGATAATTTCTCCTTCGGGTTTGCGATTTTGACGCGGCTGGTGGCACTGATGCTCGCATCGTGCGCTTTGGTCGCATGCGCCGGGCATGCGCCAACGCGTCCCGCCGCCGTAGTGCCGTCTGTTCGCGGGCACGGCAGCGGGAATACGGAAAGAAGCGAGGCGGAAGTAAAGCGGGATTTGGCGAAAAACGAACGCAATACGCTGAGCGTGTCCGAAGCAGGTTATTACCTGGATGTATTGCAAGCCCGGCTCGTGCAGGCTCTCGGCGCCGATGTGAAATTGTCGCGCACGCCGGATCGCATCGGGATCGATCTTGCGCATCGTGTGCCATTCGAATCCAGAGGCCCCTGGATCAGTGAGGCGAGTTGCCGGCTATTGCAGCCGTTGGCGAGCGCGCTCGTCGAGTACAGGAAGACGGCTGTTGTAGTGAAGGTGGGCGCCAATGGTACCGGCAAGGATGCGGAAAGGCTCGAGGAACGGCGTGCGCATGCCGTGGCAGAGTGCCTTTCCAGATTCGGTATTGCATTGCGGCGCATCGTGATCATGACCACGCCATCCGCCGAGGCAACCTCCGCGATGGACGTGGCCGACGCAGGCCTGGTACTCGATGTCGAGCTGATCCTGCGTGACGGGAAGCGCGGCAGGTAAACGCATATGCCTGTAGAAAGAGGCTGCGAGGGCCACACCAGGCCCTGATCGCAGCCTCTGAATTCGACCGGACTCAGCCGTTGCCGCAGAGGCCCTGCTCGCCTTCGCCCAATTCCTCGGGCGAGGTCAGACCGGTGAAGTCGTCGATGTCTTTTGCATCATAGGGACCATTGAGCATGTCGAAGCCGTCGCCAAGCATGTTGAGCTCGCCCTGAGTGAAAACGATTTGGCATGAGGGGGTGACCTCGATTACGCGTTGATTGAACTGATCGCTGATCAGCGTGTCGCCGTTGCGCAGCTGGCTGTCGTACGTGCGGGAATCGATCGCAATTTTCGCTGGCACGATCTGCGCCACACCTGGGCATCGTGGCATGTGCAAAGCGGAACGCGGCTGCAGGAACTGATGGAACTCGGCGGTTGGTCGAGCTTCGACATGGTTGTGCGCTATCGCGCATCTGGCGACCGATCATCTGCGTGACGCGGCGAGCCGGATTGATGGCACGTTTACGCCACTGCGGCAGAAACTGCAGTTAGTCCACTGTCGCTAAGTGATTGATTGGGAATGGTGGCCGGGGACGGAATCGAACCGCCGACACGGGGATTTTCAATCCCCTGCTCTACCAACTGAGCTACCCGGCCACTGGGTTT
>JAICYA010000466.1 GCA_025934455.1 Rudaea sp. | reverse complement strand
AGCCGGTGATCACGATGATGGGGATGGCGACGCCGTCGTCCGAAAGCCGGGTCTGCAATTCCAGCCCGCTCATCCCGGGCATCCGGACGTCGAGCACCAGGCACCCGGGCGTCAGCGGATCGTAACTGTCCAGAAACGCGCGGGCCGACGAAAAGGTTTTGACCTTCAGGTTGATCGATTCGATCAGCCAGCACCTGCAAACGGCCAGCCGCAACTTCGACGAGTTCTCGCGCGAGGTGCGCAAGAATCCGAATCGAATCTTGATTTCACCAAAACCCGACAAGGTCGAGGAACAAGAGCCATGAGCATTCCGAGAACGATCCTTCTGGCCCTCGGCCTTGCCGCGCTCGTCGCCTGCTCCGTGGATCCGGTGCCGGACGTGACGTATTTCCGCCTGCCGCCGCCGGCGGCATTGCCGCACGCGGACAAGCCGCTGTCGGCCTTGCCCATCGAAGTCGAGACTTTTCGCGGCGATGGCGTCTACGCGGAGCAGGCGCTGATCTACGCAACCACGGCTCAAGCCGATGCGCTGCGTGCCTTCCACTACCAGTTGTGGAACGATCCGCCCTCGCGCGCGTTGCAGGCGCGCCTGACCGGCATGCTGCGTGATTCGGGTATTTCCTCGCTGGTTACTGACCGACTGCCGGCGAGCACGCCCGCGCTGCGCGTGCATGGCCGCATCCTGCGTTACGAGCGCGTGCCGCGCGATGGCGGGTTCGTCGCAGCCGTGGTGCTGGAAATTCGGGTCGATCAAGATCAAGGTGAGCCGCTGATCGAGCGCAGCTACGCCGCACAGATTCCGGCCGCCGACTCCAGCATGACTGCAACGGTGGACGCTTTTGGCCGTGCCGTCGACAAGAATTTCGCGGCATTTTATGCGGACCTTGCCGCGCTCGGGAGCGGACATGCCGACTGAGGCACAACGCAGCGCGATGCTCGCCGCGATGGGCATAGCCGTCTATCGCCTGCGCGCCGCGGCAGCCACGCCCGCATTGATGCGCATCGGCGTCGACGCGCAAGCCTGCGTTTGCGTGGACGGCGGCGAATCCGCCGAACGTCTGTTCGCCCTGTTGCCGGCGGCGCTCGGTGTCGCGCGCGAGCGCGTGCGCGACGCCGAGGCGGCGGATGGCATCATCGAGATCGATGCGTCCGCGATACGCGGCGATGCGAAAGCCAAGCGCGCGCTGTGGCAATCCTTGAAGCCGTTGGCGCGGCGCCTGCGCGAAAACTGACATGGTTGCCATCCTCAAGGAACCGTATCCCGCGCTGCGCACGATGACCGCGGACGATCTGGAACAGGTCGCCGCGATCGAACTTGCGGCCTACGAGTATCCGTGGACGCACGGCATCTTCCGCGACTGCCTGCGCGCCGGCTACGACTGCATCGTGCTCGCGCACGGCATCGAAGTCGTCGGCTACGGCGTGCTCAGCGCCGGTGCCGGCGAGGCGCATGTGCTCAACGTCTGCGTCGCGCCGGCGCAGCACGGGCAGGGCCACGGCACGCGCCTGGTGAAGCGCCTGATCGACCTCGCGCGCTGGCATCGCGCCGAGCGCATCTTCCTGGAAGTGCGGCCATCCAACGCGCACGCGGTCCGGCTGTATGACCAGCTCGGCTTCAACGAAATCGGCAAGCGCCCGAACTACTATCCGGCCAAGCGCGGCCGCGAGGATGCGGTGGTGATGGCGATGGAGTT
>JAICYA010000429.1 GCA_025934455.1 Rudaea sp. | reverse complement strand
GTCGAACAGGCCGCCAACAATGCGGCCGCTGTCGCAAACAATCCATTACGCAATTTCATTTCTTCTCCCTTGCCGTTGTTGAAAATTCACAGTGCCTTTCGACGAAGACGCTGATAGCTTAGCCGTTCAGCGCACGGCGTCGATCGCCTCGCTCAAGCGCTCCACGGCCACGATTTCCATTTCGCCGATGCGTGATTTCTTCGGCGCGTTCGCCTTGGGCACGATGGCTTTGAGAAATCCGTGCGTCGCGGCTTCCTTCAGGCGCTCCTCGCCGTTCGGCACCGGGCGGATTTCGCCGGAAAGTCCGACTTCGCCGAACGCGACGGTTTTCTCGGGCAAGGGCCGGTCGCGGAAACTCGACAGCACCGCCAGCAGCGTCGGCAGGTCGGCGGCGGTTTCCTGCACGCGGATGCCGCCGACCACGTTGACGAACACGTCCTGATCGTAAACCGCCATGCCGCCGTGGCGATGCAATACCGCCAGCAGCATGGCGAGACGGTTTTGTTCCAAGCCCAGTGCGACGCGGCGCGGATTGCCGAGCGAGCTTTGGTCCACCAACGCCTGCACTTCCACGAGCAGCGGCCGCGTGCCTTCGCGCGTGACCATCACCGCGCTGCCCGGCGTCGGCCCCGCGTGCGCGGACAGGAAGATCGCCGACGGATTCGGCACCTCGCGCAGACCCTTGTCGCTCATCGCGAACACGCCCAGCTCGTTGACCGCGCCGAAGCGGTTCTTGAACGCGCGCAGCACGCGGAAACGGCTGCCCACTTCACCCTCGAAGTACAGCACCGCATCGACCATGTGCTCGAGCACGCGCGGGCCGGCGATGCCGCCTTCCTTCGTCACATGCCCGACGAGAAAAATGCTGGTGCCGGTTTCCTTGGCGTAGCGCACCAGCCGCGCCGCGGATTCGCGCACCTGCGACACCGAACCCGGCGCAGCGGTCAGGGTTTCGGTCCAGATCGTCTGGATGGAATCGATCACCAGCACACGCGGCTTGTCGTTGGCCGTCATCTCCAGAATGCGCTCGATGCAGGTTTCGGCCAGCGCATGCAGCGGTTCCAGAGCGATGCTCAGGCGCTGGCCGCGCGCGGCGATTTGCGCAAGGGATTCCTCACCGCTGACATACAGGCTTTTCAGACGCGTCCCGAGCGCGCCGAGCACCTGCAACAGCAGCGTGGATTTGCCGATGCCCGGATCGCCACCGACCAGCACCACCGAACCCTGCACCAGTCCGCCGCCGAGCACGCGGTCGAGTTCGCCGATGCCGATTTGCGTGCGCACCTCGGCTTCCGCCGCGACTTGTGTCAGCGGCACGATCCGCGCCGGTGCCGCGCCCGCATACCCGGTGCGCTTGACCGCACCAGCAGCCTTCGCTGGCTCGACCACGAATTCGCTCAGCGTGTTCCACGCCCCGCAGGATTCGCACTGGCCCTGCCACTTCGTGTACTCGGCGCCGCACTGGTTGCAGACGTAGGCGGTCTTGGACTTCGCCATCAGTCTTCATCCTCCACGAACAACACGCGCTTGGTCATGCCGCAGGTGAGGTCGTAGCTGATCGTGCCGGCTTGCGCGGCGATCGTCTCCACCGGCAATTCCCCGCCCCACAGCACGACGCGGTCGCCGACTTTCGCGTCTGCCACGGCGCGCAGGTCGATCGTGATCAAGTCCATTGACACGCGCCCGGCGATCGCAGCACGTACGCCGTTCACCAGTACCGGCGCGCCGGACGGCGCACTGCGCGGGTAGCCGTCGCCATAACCGATCGCGGCGACGCCGATGTCCATGTCCTCCGGGCATGCGTAGACGCCGGCGTAGCCGACACGCTCGCCGCGGCGCACGCGGTTGACCGCGATGAGCTTGGTGGACAAGGTCATGGCCGGCTCGAAGCCGAGATCGGCGCCGGTCTTGCCTTCGACCACGGACAATCCATACAACAACCCGCCGACTCTCATC
>JAICYA010000176.1 GCA_025934455.1 Rudaea sp. | reverse complement strand
CTCGGTCTGGTGCGGACTCGGCCTGGCAATCTGGATCGTGAGCCTGGCTGGCGAATCCATCGCCGATGCGCAGTTGGCCGCTTACCGCGCAAATCCGCAGAACCGCGGCAAGACCTGCCGTGTCGGACTGTGGCGGTATTCGCGGCATCCGAATTATTTCTTCGAATGGCTGCACTGGTTCACCTACGTATTCCTCGCCGTCGGCGCACCGTTCCCGGCGTGGCTGCTCAGCCTGCTCGGACCGGTCCTGATGGTCGCATCCCTGGTATGGATTACCGGCATCCCGTTCACCGAGGCGCAGGCGCTGCGCTCGCGCGGCGACGATTACCGCGATTATCAGCGCACGACGTCCATGTTCATCCCGTGGTTTCCGAAAGGATCGCATTCATGACGAGTGGCGCCAGCGAAACACTGCCCATGGCCGCGCCGGCCGAAGGCGGCCTGACCGGCCTGTGCGAACGCGGCCTTTTGCCGGACTGGCTCATCCGCGCGGGCATTCGCCGCTTGTGCGCGCAGCGTCTCGCCGGAGAAAGCTCGGACGATGCGGCCGCGGCGTGGGCACGGTTCCAGCGTTGCCTCGAAGAACTGCGAACCAGTCCGGTCGCGATCCACACCGACGCAGCGAACGCGCAGCATTACGAACTGCCGGCAAAATTCTTCGAGTTGTGCCTCGGTAATCGCTTGAAATATTCGAGCTGCTACTTTCCGACCGGGCTGGAAACCCTGGACCAGGCCGAGGACGCCATGCTCGCGCTTTACGGCGAACGCGCACAGCTTGCCGACGGACAGGACATTCTCGAACTCGGTTGCGGCTGGGGTTCGCTGACGCTGTGGATGGCGCAGAATTATCCGCGCAGCCGCATCACCGCCGTGTCCAACTCGAAGCCGCAACGCGAATTCATCCTCGCGCGCAGCCGCACGCTCAGACTCGACAACGTCGAGGTCATCACCCAGGACGTCAATCGGCTGGAACTGCCGGCGTCGAGCTTCGACCGCTGCGTATCGATCGAGATGTTCGAGCACATGCGCAACTACGCGACCCTGCTCGAACGCATCGCTTCGTGGCTGCGCGCGGACGGCAAGCTCTTCGTCCATATCTTCTGTCACCGCGAATTGATGTATCCGTTCGAGACGCAAGGCGACGACAACTGGATGGGCCGCTATTTTTTCACTGGCGGCCTCATGCCGTCGGCCGATACCCTGCTCTGGTTCCAGCACGATCTCGCCATCGAGCAACAGTGGCGATTGCCGGGAACGCACTACACCAGGACCGCCAACTTGTGGCTCGCCAACCAGGATGCGAGCCGCGTAGAGGTGTTGCAGGTGCTGGGGCAGGCCTACGGCGAACAGGCGCGCATCTGGCACCAGCGCTGGCGCATGTTCTGGATGGCTTGTGCCGAGCTGTTCGGTTATCGCGACGGCAACGAGTGGCTGGTCGCCCACTATCGTTTCGTGAAGCGCTGAAAAGAAAGAGCCCGGCATTGCCGGGCTCTTTCGTATTGCAGTGAGCGGAACCCTTACTGGCTTTCCACCTTCAGCTCAACGCGGCGGTTGCGCTGACGGCCTTCCTTGGTCTTGTTGGTGTCGATCGGGTTCGATTCGCCGAAGCCCTTCGGACCATCCAGACGGCTGGCATCGACGCCATGCTCGGTCAGGTAGCCGTACACACCCTTGGCGCGACGCTCGGACAGCTTCTGGTTGTACGCATCGCTGCCGACGGAATCGGTGTAGCCGTCGACGGAGACGTGCACGTTCGGATAGCGCTTGAGCGTATCGACGGCCTCGTCGAGGATCTGCACGGACTCGGAGGTCGGGGCCTTGAGCGACGGCACCAGTTTCTCGCCGACGCGCGGGTGGTCGAACTTGAATTCGACGCCACGCAGGTCGATGGAAACCGCGGCCGGCGGAGTCGCTTCTTCGCGGGCCGGCGGAGCGGCCGGCGGCGGAGCCGCCTCTTCATGCTTCGGCGCCGCGGCCGGGGCCGAGCCACCGCCGAAGCTGTAGGTCAGGCCGACCGTGACGATCCCATCGGTAAATCCGCTGTGACGGTTGAAGCCGTAGGAACTGGCCAGATCCGTATTCAGCGAGTTGTTGTCGCGGTCGTAACGTGCCGCGATTTCGCCGCGGAACGCCAGACGATCGGACATGTTGTACTGCATGCCGACACCGCCCGTGACCATCGGATCCCAGCCGCCGCCGGAGGCGTAGCCGCCGTGCAGCAGGAAGCCCGAGTAAGCCTTGTGACGCTGCGCGCCGATGCCGCCCATCAGGTACGGACGCCAGCCGGAGCCGATCTCACCGAAGAACCAGCGCGCGGCGACATCGAGCTGCACGCTTTCCCACTGGTGGCCGTCGCGCGGCGAAGTGTTCTTGAAATCAGCGTTATTGATGCCGTATTCGAAATCGACGGCCAGGTTCGGGTTGACCCAAGTGCCGAGGCCGATTCCGGCAAACACCGAAGTCTTGGTCGTGCGCGCGCTATCCGGCGCGACGATACCCAAACGCGGAGCCAAGTACCAACTGCTGGCATCCTGGGCGTTGGCGACGCCCACGCCGCCCAATCCCAGGGCGATCAGGACAAACAAGGTATTACGTTTCATCGGAGACTCTCCTCTAGCTAGTTTTTTTGGCGTCCGCTCCGCTCGCGCGGTACACAATTACGCCGCGAACCCTACGGCGTTTGCGTCGCGTTAATTATACGTTAGCACATCGCAACGCGAGCCGTGACAGTCTAGCAAAATCGGCGGACATCCTCCAGCCTGCACCGTTCAGGATACAGTCAGACTGGAGCTGGTGACACTTTTTGCAAGCCCTTGTCCAAACTTGAATTTTTGGCGCTCAAACCACGAACAAATCCATCAGTTGCGGCAGCGCCATCGCCTCGAACGCCGCAGGGTCCTTGCTGGCCGTGAGAATGCGCTGAACCTGGCGTGCGGGCAAATGTCCGGCCAGGGCTGCTTCGAATTTCTTCAACAGTACCGGAATCCCCTCGGCGCGGCGCTTGCGGTGGCCGATCGGATAATCGATGGACACTTTGTCGGTCTTGCTGCCGTCGGCGAAGAAGACTTGCAACGAATTGCCGATATAGCGTTTTCCCGCGTCGAAATAATCCTTGGTGAACTGGGGATTCTCCTTGACCGTCATCTTGCCGCGCAGCGCGTCGATTCGTGGATCGGCAGCGACGGCGTCGTTGTAGTCGTCCGCGGTCAGGCGGCCGAAGATCAACGGCACGGCAACCATGTACTGGATGCAATGGTCGCGGTCGGCGTAGTTCGCCAGCGGCCCGGTCTTGTCGATGATGCGCACGCCCGCTTCCTGGGTCTCGATCTCGATGCGCTCGATCCTGTCGAGCTTGCCGGCCACCTGCGCATGCAGCTTCATCGCGCATTCGACCGCGGTCTGCGCGTGGAACTCGGCCGGGAACGAAATCTTGAACAGGACGTTCTCCATCACGTAGCTGCCGAAGCCGCGTTCGAATTCGAACGCCTTGCCCTTGAACGCCACGTCGTAGAATCCCCAGGTCTTCGCGGTCAGCGCGGACGGATAGCCGACGCAGCCTTTGACCGCATTCAGCGCATGCGTCACCGCGCGCCGGCAGGCGTCGCCCGCTGCCCAGCTCTTGCGCGGGCCGGTGTTCGGTGCGTGGCGGTAGGTGCGCAACGCGCCGTTGTCGATCCAGCTGTGCGAAACCGCGTTGACGATCTCGTCCTTGCCGCCGCCGAGCATCTGCGTGGCGACCGCCGTCGATGCCAGGCGCACAAGGATGACGTGGTCCATGCCGACGCGATTGAATGAATTCTTCAGCGCGTAGCAACCCTGGATTTCGTGCGCCTTGATCGCCGCGGTGAGCACGTCGCGGATCGTCAGCGGCGCCTTGCCTTCGCGAATGTTGCGACGCGAAACATAATCGGCGACGGCGAGGATGGCGCCGAGGTTGTCCGACGGGTGGCCCCATTCCGCGGCGAGCCAGGTGTCGTTGAAATCCAGCCAGCGCACTTGCACGCCGATGTTGTAGGCCGCCTGCACGGGATCGAGTTCCCAGCTCGTGCCGGGTACGCGCGTGCCGCCCGGCAGGGTCGCGCCCGGGACGAGCGGGCCGAGATGCTTCACCATTTCCGGAAATCTCATCGCCAACATCGCGCAGCCCAGCGAATCCATCAGCATGTAGCGCGCGGTGTCGTAGGCCTCTTTCGATTCGATCCGGTAGTCGACGACGTAGTTGGCGATGTCGACCATGGCCTGGTCGGGCTCGGGGCGCGCGGCGGAGCGGATGTCGTGATGGCTCATGGCAGGTTCCGGATCGGGAAAAGTCGCCTATTTTGCCAGATTCCGACGCCATCTCATTGCTTGAGATGAGCCGCGGATAGCATCGCCGCGTCATCCGGAGGACAATTGTGCCATGCCGCTCGACAACTTCCATCCCGCCGTCGCGGCGTGGTTTCGCGGCGCATTCCCGGCACCCACTCCAGCGCAGGAACGTGCCTGGCCGGCGATCCAGTCCGGCCGGCATGCGCTGATCGCCGCACCGACCGGTTCGGGAAAAACCCTGGCCGCCTTCCTTGCCGCGATCGACGCGCTGGTGCGCGACGGCGTCGCCGGCAATCTCGCCGACGAAACCCGCATCGTCTACGTCTCGCCGCTCAAGGCGCTGTCGAACGACGTGCGCATCAATCTGGAAGCGCCGCTCGCCGGCATCCGCGACAAGTTGTTCGAGATGGGCCTGCCCGACGTCGATATCCGCGGCAGCGTGCGCACTGGCGACACGCCGCAGAGCGAACGCGACGCAATGAAACGACGCCCGCCGCATATCGTGGTGACGACGCCGGAATCGCTGTACATCCTGCTTGGCTCGGAGTCAGGCCGCATGATGCTGGCTTCAACGCGCAGCGTGATCGTCGACGAAATCCACGCGCTCGCGCCCAGCAAGCGCGGCGCGCATCTGGCGCTGTCGCTGGAACGCCTCGAAGCGTTGTGCGGACGGCCGCTGACGCGGATTGGCCTTTCGGCGACGCAAAAACCGATTTCAGAAGTCGCGAAGTTCTTGCTGGGTGGAGCGAGGTGCGCTGACGCGATGCGAAGTAACGCAT
>JAICYA010000421.1 GCA_025934455.1 Rudaea sp. | reverse complement strand
GGAAATCCATGGATGGGGGCAATACCTTTACCTATCTTGGCCAGCCGGATGGCGCGCAGGCGGCAGCGGCGGTAGCGCGCGGCGGCGGTCTGGGTGGCGGCGACGAAGATCTGGCGATCGGCACGTCGGGAAATGTCTACGTGACTTCGCTGTGGTTGGGGTCGGCCACGCAGGCGAACTCGTTCAATGGCGGCAGCACCTGGGTGGTCAATCCGCTTTCGACGGATGAACCGGTGGTGGATCGCCAGTGGATCGCAAGCTACGGCAACAACGTGGTCTACCTCACGACCAAGCAACTCGGCGCCGATCTGACCGGCACCGCGACCCTCTTCGTGGTGAAGTCATTCGACGGCGGAATCACTTTCCCGCAGGTCAGCGAAGTCACGACGCCGCAGGTCGGCGTGCAACCAGGCGACCAGGGCAACATCGAAGTGGACCCGAACAACGGTTACGTCTACACGGTGTTCTTCGACGACAGCGGCAAGAACCTCTACATCGCGCGCTCCACGAATGGAGGCATCAACTTCGATGTGAAGCTCGTATACGCCAATACGGTTTCGATGGTGAACGTGTTCCCGTCGCTGGCGATTGATCGGGCCGGGAATCTTTACATCGTCTATTCCGATGGCCACAGCGCCTATCTCACGGCGTCGCAGGATCACGCCGCGACATGGAGCACACCGGTACGCGTGTCGAACGGCTCGACCACCAAGAGCGTGATCGGTCCGTGGGTGACGGCGGGTGCGCCCGGCGCAGTGAACGTCACCTGGTGGGGCACCCCGGCGCTAAGCAACAACGACGCGACCGCACAATGGAAAGTGTTCTTCGCGCAATCGCAGAACGCGCTCGCGTCCATTCCGACTTTCGCGCAAACCACCGCGACGGGCGTGATGCACCAGGGCGCCATCTGCACCAATGGTACCGGCTGCGCGACCGGCACCCGCAACCTCGCCGAGTACTTCGCGCCGGGCCTGTACCTGGACGGCAGCGAGATGATCGTGTACTCGGACGATTACAACAACGCCACGCCGATGGCGACCTTCATCCGGCAAACGAGTGGGGCCACGCTGGCGCCGAAGGCAAAAGGGCAATGATCGGTGGAAGGTGGCCCGCCGCACGGCGGGCCACCCATCGTCCAGTTCAACGGGTAGGGCTGTCGCAATCCGGCCCGATTCGGTGTTTCCCGCATTACCCCACCTCCGGATGAAGGGCGCACAATGGGTGCGACGTTCCGGACAGGAGGAACGGTCATGCGCGGCGCCCTGGTGTTTCTCTACGGCATCATCTGTTATCTGGTTTTCTTCCTGACGTTCCTGTACGCGATCGCCTTCGTGGCGGATGTCGGCGTGCCGCATACGGTGGATCGCGGCTATGCGACGGGGACCGTCGCGATGGCAGTCGTGATTGACGCCGTATTGCTGGGCATCTTCGCGGTCCAGCACAGCGGCATGGCGCGACGCGGCTTCAAGCGCTGGCTCACTTCATGGCTGCCGGAATCCGCAGAACGCAGCACCTTCGTGCTGCTGTCCAGTGCGGCGCTGATCCTGCTGTACTGGCAGTGGCGGCCGTTGCCGGGTGTGATCTGGAATGCGCAGGCAAACTGGGCCGTGTACCTGTTATACGCACTGTCGGCTTTCGGCTGGCTGCTGGTGCTGAGCGGCACGTTCGTGATCAATCATTTCGACCTGTTCGGCTTGCGCCAGGTCTGGCTGGCCGCGCGCGGACGTCCCTGCACGCCGCTCGAGTTCAAGCAGCACTTCTACTACCGCGTCGTGCGGCACCCGCTGATGCTGGGTTTCGTGATCGCGTTCTGGGCGACGCCGAGGATGACGACCAGCCACCTGCTGTTTGCGATCGCGACCACCGGTTACATCCTGATCGCGGTGAAGTTCTTCGAGGAACGCGATCTGGTCGCGGCGCATGGCGAGGATTACCGCCGCTACCAGCGTGAGGTACCGATGATCTGTCCCTGGCCGCGGCCGAAGCGGGACCCCGCGAAATCTTCACCGCGTGCGGCGAGCTGACCGGATTTCCG
>JAICYA010000353.1 GCA_025934455.1 Rudaea sp. | reverse complement strand
TGCGGTCCGAACGCGGTATACAGCGCACTTTCGATCTGCGCAGCGCTGACACCGACAGCTGCCGCGGCATCGCGGTCGATGTGCACATCGAGTTGGGGCGTGGCGGTTTGCAAATCGCTGGTCACGTCCTGGAACCCCGGCAGCGTCGCGATCGCGGCGACGAGCTTGGGCACGAACGCGAACAGCTCGTGCGTATCCGTATCCTGCAGCGTGTACTGGTACTGGGTTTTGGTCAGGTGACCGCCGATGCGGATGATCGGGATGTTCTGCAGGAAAACCGTGAAGCCGGGAATGCCGGTCAGCTTCGGGCGCAATTCCTGGATGACTTCCTCGGGCGACGCGCGTTCGCTGCGCGGCTTGAGGGTGACGATCATGCGACCCAGGTTCAAGGTCGACGAACTGCCGGATACGCCGATGAACGAAAGCACCCCGGCGACGTTGCGGTCGGCACGGATGATCTTCGCCGCCGCCTGTTGCTTGCGCGCCATGTCGTCGAAACCGACGTCCTGCGCGGCTTCGGTGAACACGAACAACTGCCCGGTGTCGTCCTCGGGCAGAAATCCCTTCGGCACCTTCACGAACAGGACGGCGGTCGCGAGCAGGATCAACCCGAATGCGGCCAGCACCACGCGCTGGTGCGCGAGGCAAACCGTCAGCGTGCGCCGGTAGAAGCCCGCCATCGCCTCGAAGCCGCGTTCGCAGGCCTGATAGATACGCCCGTGACGCTCGCCATGATGGGGTTTGAGCATGCGACTGCACAGCATCGGCGTCAGGCTCAGCGAAACGAAACCCGAGACCAGCACCGCGGCGACAATGGTCACCGCGAATTCGTGCAGCAACCGGCCGATGATGCCGCCCATGAACAGCACCGGGATGAACACGGCCGCCAGCGACAGCGTCATCGACACGATGGTGAAACCTATCTCGCGTGCGCCATCGAACGTGGCCTGCAGCGCGGTCTTGCCCATTTCCATGTGGCGCGAAATGTTTTCCAGCATGACAATGGCGTCGTCGACGACGAAGCCGACGCACAGCGTCAACGCCATCAGCGAGAGGTTGTCGAGGCTGTAGCCGAACGGATACATGATCGCGAACGTGCCGACGATGGACATCGGCAAGGCCAGCGAAGGAATGATCGTCGCCGACAGGTTGCGCAGGAATACGAAAATCACCAGCACGACGAGGAGCAGCGCGAGGAACAGGCTGAACTGCACTTCGTCCACCGAGGCGCGGATGCTTTGCGTGCGGTCGTAGAACACCTGCAACGCCACGCCGCCGGGCAACTGCTTCTCGAATTTCGGCAACACTTCGCGGATGCGTTCGACCACGGCGACGGTGTTCACCCCCGGCTGCTTCTGCACCGCCAGCACGACGCCGCGCTCGCCGTTGAACCAGGCGATGTGCTGGTTGTTCTGGATGCCGTCGTAGACGTGACCAATGTCGGACAGGCGCACCGGCGCGCCATTTTGATAACTCACGATCAACTTGCCGAACGACTTGGCCGCCTCGAACTGGCCGTTGACCATCACGTTGTAGGTACGCTTGTCGCCGTACAGCGTGCCGGTCGGAAGATCGACATTGCCGTTCGCCACCGCCTGCTGCACCTGATCGATGCCGATCCCGCGTGCCGCCATTGCGGCTGGATCCAGATCGATGCGCACCGCATATTTGGTCGAGCCGTAAACATTGACCAAGGCCACGCCCTCGACCATCGACAAGCGTTGCGCGAGCAGCGACTCGGCATATTCGTCCACCTTCGACAGCGGCAGTGTCTTGCTCGTCATGCTCACGTAGAAAACCGGTGCATCCGCCGGATTGGACTTGCGGAACGTGGGCGGCGTGGTCATGGTCGGCGGCAACTGACGCAACGCGGCGGAAATCGCCGATTGCACGTCGAGCGCGGCGGCGTCGATATCGCGGTCGAGGCTGAACTGCAGCGTGATCTGGGTTTGGCCAAGGCCCGAGTCCGAAGTCATCGAATCCAGCGACGGAATCGACGAGAACTGTTTTTCCAGCGGCGTCGCCACCGCCGAGGCCATGGTTTCGGGCGACGCGCCGGGCAGGCTCGCGGTCACCTGGATGGTCGGGAAATCCACGTTCGGCAGATCCGACACGGGCAACAGCCGATACGCCGCGATGCCGAACACGATGATGCCGACCATGACCAGGGTGGTCATGATCGGGCGGCGCACGAAAATTTCAGAGACGCTCACGACTGCTCAGTTCGCGGCTTGCAGGATGCGCACCGGCGTGCCGTCGGCAAGACGCGACTGGCCATCCGTCACGACTGTCTCGCCGGTGCGCAAACCGCTCGCGATCACGGCTTCGCCGTTCACGTCGCGCGCGACTTTCACGCTGCGCTGTTCGGCGCGCGAGTCGGGCTTGACGACGAAGACATAGTCGCCATCCGGGCCCTGCTTGACAGCCGCGGCCGGGATTGCGAGCGCATCGGCTTGCGTCGCGAGCGTCATCGACACGTCCACAAACTGTCCGGGCCACAACGCCTGATCCGCGTTCGCGAATTGCGCGCGCAGCTTGACCGTGTTCGTGGCCGGATCGACCGCGTTGTCCACAAAGGCCACTTTTCCATTCGTGCGCGACGCGGCGCCCTCGACCCAGGCTTGCGCCGGGAGTTCGCCTTGCGCCTGGGCCTCGCGCACGCGCTCGACGTCGCGACC
>JAICYA010000299.1 GCA_025934455.1 Rudaea sp. | reverse complement strand
GGATCAGCTTGACGATGTCGTCGCCGCGGGCGCTGATGGGCAGCGATTCATCCAGCCGGATCGCCGGCTTGGCGGTGACGCGCGTGCGGCGTTTTGCCGCCGAGCGCTCGATATCCGCGCGCAACGCCGCCACCTTGTGTTCATCGGGCTTGCGCGACAGCATGCGCCAGCGGCCCAGCAGGCGGCCGAAGTCGCGGCTGGCCACGGTATCCAGCTGCCGGCGCAGTTTGCGCAGGCCGGGATCGGCGGCGGATTCGGGAGTGGGCGGGTCGGAGGCATTCATCGAACCGCGCATGATAACTGCTGGCGACGGCCTGATAGTCGAAAGCTATCGGCGGCATACAAAGGTTTCATTTCACCAACGGCGGTCGCCCCGCTACTGTGGGTCCATCGCATCGATCACCAAGAAGGAGCAACACATGGCCATTTCCATCGGTATCGCCAAGAAGGATCGCGAAGCGGTCGCCAAGCATCTGTCCAAGCTGCTGGCCGACACGTATTCGCTGTACCTGAAAACCCACAGTTTCCACTGGAACGTCAGCGGCCCGCACTTCAACAGCCTGCACGCGATGTTCGAGGAGCAGTACAACGCGTTGTGGACGGCCGCCGACGAAATCGCCGAGCGCATCCGCACGCTGGACGTGTACGCACCCGGCTCCTACAGCCAGTTCGGCAAGCTCACCTCGATCAGGGAAGAAGCCGGCGTGCCGGAGTGGAAGGACATGGTGGCGCAACTGGTCGAAGGCCACGAAATCGCCGCGGCCACCGCGCGCGAGGCGCTGAAAGCTGCGGACGCGGCGGATGACGAAGGCACGGCCGATATGGTCACCGGCCGCCTCAAGGATCACGAGAAGCTGGCCTGGATGCTGCGCTCGCTGCTCAGATGAGGCGACTGGCAGCGCCTTTCCTCAGGGCGCTGCCAGATAGTTTTCGAACCACGCCAGCGAGCGGCGCAGGATATCCTTTTCGTCAACTGGATCAGCAATGTGGTGGCCCTGGTTGGCGTACACCACCAGCGTGGTCGGAACGCCCAGCGTCTTCAGCGCGTGCCAGTATTCGAACGACTGTGGTGCCGGGCATTCCTCGTCGCGCTCGCCGACCACGATCAGCGTGGGCGTCTTCGCCTGCTTGATGAAATTAATCGCGGAACTCTTGTTGTAGGGCGCCGGATCGTCGTATAGCGACGCGCCGAAGAACGGGATCATCCATTTGTCTATCTGGTTTTCGCCGTAATAGCTTTGCCAGTCGGAAATGCCCGCGCCGGCGACCGCCGCGCGGAAGCGTTGCGTCTGCGTCGGCACGAACATGCTCATGAAGCCGCCGTAGCTCCAGCCGGTCAGGCCGAGCCGGTGATCGTCAATGGGAAGCCGTTTTTCCACCGTGTCCACACCGGCGAGGATGTCGCGCAGGTCGCCGTAACCCATGTCGTGGCGCACCGCCTGCACGTAACGCTCGCCCTCCCCGAAACTGCCACGCGGATTGGGCAGCAGCACGAAGTAGCCGAAAGTCGAGTACGCGGTGGCGTTGTTGCTCCAGTTCGGCAAGGTCGCCGCCGACGGGCCGCCGTGCACGTACACGATCATCGGATAGCGCTTGTGCGGATCGTAATCGAGCGGGTACAGCAGCCAGCCCTGCACATGGAAGCCGTCGTTGGTCCACTCGACCGGCTCGGCCTTGCCCCAGCTTGATTTCAGACTGGCGTTGATCGAGCTAACCGCCGGCGGCGGCGTGGTGCCGAGCACGCCCGCGTGCACTTCCGGTGGCTGCTCGAACGAACTCTGATAGAACGCGATGCGCGTGTGATCGCTTGACAGTGACACCGCGCGTGCGGCCCGGCCGTCGCCGACCGTTCCGGAGACGGTGAACAACGTGCGCGTCTGTTTTGCGGAAGCCGGACTGGTGATCGCGTACTCGGCCACTTCGACCTTGCCGCTCGCGATCTGCGAAACCAGCAAGCTCCGCGGCGACAGAAAGGTGAACCACGAAGGCGTCACGTGCGCGCCTTCGGTCATGTCCACGGGCGTGCCGCCATCGGCCGACACGCTGTAGAGATCGCCGCCGGTGGAACCACGATCGCTCATCAAGCCGCCGATAAAGAAGAGTTGCGTCGCACCCGGCGACCAGCGCGGCAGCGCGATCTGCATGCCGTGCAGCGGACCCGCCACGGCTTCGGGATCCAGGATCATCTTTGGTGTTGAACCGGCTTCGGCCTGCTGTACATAAAGCTTGGCCGTCCACCAGTTGTCATCGCCTGGCGGCGGCGCAGCGGTGAATGCGACTCGATCGCCGTTCGGTGACCAGCGGTACTCGTAGACGTACAGGCCGGCCGGCGTCAGCACCTGCGGCGCTCCGCCGGACACGGACACGACGGCCAAGTTCTGCACCTGCATGTCTTCGCCGCCGATCACGCCGACGCGCGGATTGCCCGAAGCGGTCGCTTCCTGCAATCGCGTCGCACCCGGCACGTACAGAAACGCGATTCGCGTGCCGTCCGTGCTCCACTGCATTGCATCGGCGAAGCCATCGAGCTCGGCGAGTTTGCGCGGCGATGCGTGTGCCTCCGCATCGAGCAGCCAGATCGCGCCTCGAATGGGCTTGGTGTTGGACGGATCCACCTTGCAGCGGGTCAGGATCGCGAGCGTGTTTCGGCGCTGCGCCCAGCGCAGATCCTCGATCTTGCAATCGCCGGAAAGCACAACCGTCTGCGGATTGCGTCCGTCGCCGCCGGCGAGTTCCAGCCGCGTCTTTTCATCCTGCGACACCACCCACGCGAGATGTTGCCCGTCAGGGGAAAGCGCGACCGCATCAATCTGCTGCACGCGCTGGCGTTGCGCCAGGATTTGCGCGATGCGCGCATCCGCTTGCGTGCTTGCCGATGCGGGTGCAACAGGCAAGAATGCCAGCGCCGCCACGGCCAGCAGCGCAGACGAACCAAGGTGCCGGAACATGGCGATCTCCGATGGGATGGATCGATCGAAATTACAGCCGGGGCGCGGGTGTGCCAAGTGTCGGACGGCACGCTGTGCGCGTCTCAGCCGCTCGCGTCAAACGTCGCGGTGACGGTGTTCGCGCAGCGCTGCGCGTGAAAGCGGACGTCCTGCGCGCGTTTCTCAATCGAGGCCGGCCTGGTCAGCATCCTGGTGGTATTGCGTCGCGATCTCGACTTCGTTTTTGGAACCCAGGAACACCGGCACGCGCTGGTGCAATTTTTCCGGCGTGACATCAAGAATG
>JAICYA010000387.1 GCA_025934455.1 Rudaea sp. | reverse complement strand
GCCACCCGGAGAACCTGCCGGAGATCGCCGCGAAGCTCGGCGTCGCCAACATCCTCGAAGGTAGCGTGCAGCGCGTCGGCAACAAGGTGCGCATCAACGTGCAGCTGATTAAGGCCAAGGGCGACTCGCACCTGTGGAGCGATACCTACGACCGCACCCTCGACGACGTGTTCACTGTGCAAGGCGAAGTCGCCGGCACGATTGCCGATCACTTGGGCGCGGCATTGAACGCGACTGCGAAACGCGAAGTGGCCGCGGTGCAGACGCGCAACGGTGCTGCGCTCGATGCCTACCTGCGTGGCGTCGCCTTGAGCCAGAGGGGATTTTCCGATGCCGATATCATTCCGGCTGTGCACGCACTCCAGGAGGCAGTGCAGGCCGATCCGGGATTCGCGCAGGCGTGGGCGACGTTGGCGAGACTGGATTCGCTGATGATCTACCTCCGCTGGGACGCCACGCCGGAACGGCGCGCCGAATGCCTGCACACGCTGGAAATGGCCGAACGCCTGCAACCGGAAGCGCTCGATACGCTCTCTGCCCGCGCCGTCTACCTCGCCTTCGTGCAGGTCGACCTCGGTGAGGCCCGCAAGCGCCTGGAAGATCTGCACACGCGCTGGCCCAACGATGTCGGCACCCTGCGTGTGCTCGCCAGCACGATCCGGCGCTTGGGAAACTGGGAGCAAGCCGACGACCTCCAGCAACAGGCGCTCCGGCTCGATCCGTTGAACGCCAGCATCTACCGTGACATCGCTGTCAGCATGACCAACGAGCGCCGCTTCGAGGCGGCGCTCGCGGCCGCGGATCGCGCACTGGCGCTGGTGCCAGGCGACGAGGAGACGCGCCAGGTGCAGGGTGACGTCTACCTGGCGCAGGGCGACCTCGTGCGCGCGGCGCAGGCGCTAGACAAGTTGCCCGCGACGCTGTCGGACCAGTGCCATCAATACGTCGTGCTCGCGCGCATGCAACGAAGGCCAGGGCCGGCGATCGCGTGGTTGACGGGCCTGCTGCAGCGGGCCGATGCCAATGCGCCGCCGATCGAGATCGGTTTTGGCTATCAGGATCTCGGCGACCTGCAGCAATTGAACGGCGATCACGCTGCAGCGATTGCGAGTTACAAGCATGCGAGCGACCTCATGCAGCCGCTGGTCGAACGCGAACCGGACAATGAGTGGGCCTTCGGCGTTCTTACCTACGCGCGGATCGGCCTGGGCGAGGGGGATGCCGCGCTGGCTGCCATGCAACAAAGGCAGGCAGAGCGACCCGAAGCAAAGGGCGCCACGAACAACGACTTGATCAGGGAATTTCGCGCACGCGTCCTCGCCCGCCTGGGCCACAAGCCCGAGGCAACCACCGAACTGCGCTACCTGTTGAGCGTCCACTATGGCGGACTGATGCCGCCACTCACGCCAGCGTTCCTGCGCCTTGACCCGGACTTCGACCGCTTGCGCGACGATCCGGAGTTCCAGAAGCTGGCTGCCGGCGCTGCCACCGCGCCGCCGCCTTCTAGGCCGAGGCCATGAGCAAGCCCTCCTTCCTCGCCGAACTCCAGCGCCGCAATGTGCTGCGCGCCGGCGTGCTGTACGCGGGTGCGGTGTGGGCACTGGCGCAGGGTCTTGCGCAACTGCTTCCACTGTTCGGCGATTACGAGTGGGTCGCACGCTGGTTCGTCATCGCCGCGATCATCGGGTTTCCGTTCTGGATCGCATTCGCGTGGTTTTACGAATTCACCCCGCAGGGATTGAAGCGCGAGAGCGAGCTCGTTGGCGATGCTTCCATCGCACGTTCGACCGGGCGCACCCTGGACAAGGCGATCATCGCGGTGCTGGCGATAGCAGTCGTGTTGCTGCTGACCAACATCTTCGTGTGGCGCAAAGGCGCCGGGTTGGGCAACGGATCCGCGCCAGCTAACTCGAATAAATCCATCGCAGTGCTGCCGTTCGAGAATCTCTCCTCGGACAAGGACAACGCGTTCTTCGCCGACGGCATGCAGGACTTGATCCTGACCAAGCTGGCGGACATCGGTGATTTGAAAGTCATCTCTCGCACCTCCACGGCGAAATACGAAAGCCATCCGGACAATCTGAAAACCATCGCGCAACAACTCGGCGTGTCGACAATCCTGGAAGGCAGCGTGCAGAAGGCCGGCAATCAGGTGCTGATCAACGTACAGTTGATCGACGCTGCCACCGACGCGCACCTGTGGGCCGAAGCTTATCCGCGCACGCTCGACAACGTGTTCGGCGTGGAAAGCGAAGTCGCCACTGCCATCGCCGATGCGCTGAAGGCCAAGCTCACCAGCACCGAACAACAGAACGTCGCCGCGATCCCGACGCAAAACCCTGCGGCTTACGATTGGTTCCTGAAGGCGGAATACCAGG